>JAIXTU010000251.1 GCA_027483785.1 Flavobacterium sp. | reverse complement strand
TTCGGTGCAAAAACTTTTACATCCGGACGTGGTTGCGCCATGGTTTCGGTAAGCTTGTTCAAGATATGAAGTCGACCTTCACGTGCTTGATCCAAAGCTTTTTCCATGATATCGTAAGCCAAACCGTCGATTTTAATATCCATCTGGCAAGCCGTAATACCATCGGCAGTTCCGGTAACTTTAAAGTCCATATCGCCCAAGTGATCTTCATCACCTAAGATGTCCGACAATACGGCCCAACGTCCGGTTTTGCTGTCGCTAATCAACCCCATCGCAATACCTGAAACGGGCTTAATCATTTGTACTCCAGCGTCCATCAACGCCAAGGTTCCGGCACAAACGGTTGCCATCGACGACGAGCCGTTCGATTCTAAAACTTCTGAAACAATACGCACGGTGTACGGACAATCGGCAGGAATCATGTTTTTCAAGGCACGTTGCGCCAAGTTTCCGTGTCCAACCTCACGACGCGACGTTCCGCGTAATGGTTTTGCTTCTCCGGTTGAAAATGGTGGGAAATTATAGTGTAAGTAGAATTTTTCTTCTCCTTGTTCTGAAGGCGAATCGATGATGTTTGCTTCGCGCGACGTACCTAAAGTAGCTGTTGCTAAAGCCTGCGTTTCACCTCTGGTAAACAAAGCCGATCCGTGAACGCGTGGCAAGTAATCTACTTCGCTCCAAATAGGTCTGATTTCGGTAGTTTTTCTGCCGTCTAGGCGAATTCCTAAATCAAGAATGACGTTACGAACCGCTTCTTTTTGCGTTTTGTAGATGTATTTGCTGATTAAGTCGCCGTTTTCTGCCAATTCTTCTTCCGTAAAAGTAGCTTTAGCGGCTTCTTTAATTTCAGAAAAACGCTCGCCACGTTCTTGTTTGCCCGTTCCCGACTGAGCTACTTCATAATATTGGTTGTACACCAATTCGTGAATTTTAGCGTGTAATTCGGCATCGTGGCGTTCTTCTTCGTAGGTACGAACTTCTTTTTTACCAAAGGCATCGCGCAAACGTTCTTGCGCATCAATTTGAATTTTGATGGCTTCGTGTGCAAATTTGATGGCTTCCACCATTTCCTTTTCAGAAATTTCTTTCATTTCACCTTCCACCATGGCAATGGTATCGCGTGAAGCACCGATGATCATATCGATATCGGAATTTTCGAGTTGTTCTTTACTCGGGTTGATCACGAATTGACCGTTGATACGACCTACGCGCACTTCTGAAATAAGTGTTGGGAACGGAATATCCGAAAGGGCAAGGGCAGCAGATGCCGCAAGACCTGCGAGTGCATCGGGCATAACCGATTCGTCGTGCGACATCAGTTGAATCATCACTTGCGTTTCGGCGTGATAATCGTCAGGGAAAAGAGGTCTGAGAACGCGATCTACTAGTCGCATGGTAAGCACCTCGGCGTCGCTTGGTCGGGCTTCTCTTTTGAAGAATCCGCCTGGGAATCGGCCTGCAGCGGCAAATTTTTCGCGATAATCTACGGTTAGGGGTAGAAAATCGATTCCTGGACTAGCTTTTCTTGCGGAAACAACCGTTCCGAGCAACATGGTGTCGCCCATTCTAATTACAACAGAGCCGTCTGCCTGTTTGGCAAGTTTTCCGGTTTCGATAGAGATGGTTCTTCCGTCTCCTAAATCGATCACCTCTTTAAATACGTTTGGAATCATAAAAATTTAATTCACTTGATTAAACAATGGGTAGCTGTGTTGTTGTTGTAGTTGTGTGCGCCCAATGAAAAACCGTACTTTTTTTCTGCTTTTGGCAATTTGACTATCAGTTGTTTAGGGCTGAAAGTCGTGTAAAAAAAAGAGGCGCGTAAGCACCTCTTTTCCCTTTTGATTATTTTCTAATATTCAATTCCTTGATGATTTCGCGGTATCTGTTGATATCTTTGTTTTTTAGATAATCAAGCAAGCTTCTGCGCTTTCCTACCAACTTCACAAGAGATCGCTCCGTGTTGTAATCGTGGCGATTCTTTTTCAAGTGACCAGTAAGGTGGTTGATACGGAATGTGAACAAAGCGATTTGACCTTCAGCCGAACCTGTGTTGCCAGCTGTACCGCCGTGCTTTGTGAAAATTTCTTCTTTTACTTCTTTAGTTAAGTACATGCTAATATTGTTAAAATGATTATTATGTATGAATTGTTGTTTTTGCAATTCGGCTGCAAAGGTAGGTTTTAATTTGGGTTGAGCAAAATAAAATTTGAAGAAGTATGTTATTTTGGCATGGAAGTACTTTAATAGATTTCACGATGATTTGTATTTTTATCATCGAAAGGCTAACGACTTCTTATTTTGTAGCGTACAATTTTTCCATCATATTCGGCAGGTGTCCATTTGCCTGAAATTCTTAAAACACGCTTTATTTCTTCGTTGAGTTCGCTGTCGGTGCTTTTTAGAACTTCAATATTGCTTAAGCTACCATCTTTTTCTACATAAAATTGAATAACTAAACCTTTGAAGTTTTTGTTTGGCATAAATTTTGCGAGCTGATCGCGCAGGAAGATCATAAATTCTTCTTGGCCACCAGGAGGTATTGGCCGTTTAAAGCCTTCTTTTTGAAAATCTTTGCTTTTACCTTTTGCGTCAATGTAAGTTCCAGAGACAAAGCTTTTATTTTCGTACTTTTTAATTCTTTTTTCCTTTGACTTAAGATTGTCAAAAGTCCAAGTTCCGTCTTTAAATCCGTCTTTGTATTCGCCTTTTATTTTTATTCCGTCGATAATATTCTCGTACAATCCATTTCCGTTACTAATTATTTGGGTTCCATCCTCTTTCCAGTAGTTTTCGATTTTAAATACTGTTTTCCCATCATCGCCATTTAAGTTAGTTCCTTCGAATTTTTTCTGTTCGTTTATATACCAGGTGTAAACAGGACCTATCTCTCTTCCGTTGACACACGTAACTTTTTCGCGGAGTTTTCCGTCGCTAAAAAATGTAAAATAATGATGCGTTTTCTTCCATTCTTTTTCATCTAACGACCAACCTTTTTG
>JAIXTU010000293.1 GCA_027483785.1 Flavobacterium sp. | reverse complement strand
CGATGAAAAATCAACGATTTCAAAAGTGTACGATTTCAAATCTCCTTTTTCGGTGTAATAAATCTTTGTCGTATCAACCAAAACGCCGTAAAAACTAATTCCCCTAGCTTGAAGGCGCTCCGCTTCCAATGTGCTGTTGTATGCTCGGTAAGCGCGTAAAGCACCTCGATTCTTCGCTAAATCAGAAAAAGAAACAGTTTGGAGTTTAACTGCATCTTTTCTGGCTGATTCCAGTAACGTTTCTTCGGAAGAGCAGCTGCTTAATAAAACACCAAAAGCAAAACACAGCAATAATATCTTAGTAGTAACAACCGTTTTTTCTTTTTTATTAAATTCAAATTTTAAATTGTTTTTACAATACTCTTTGCTCTTTCCCCACACCGCGTAATTGAAAATGGATGGGGTAAATAAATATTTCATAATAAATGGTTTAAGCTGGAAATAAAAGTAATTAAATAAATATTACCGTTATAAAAAAAGTAACACTTTATAACTTTTTTATTTTCAACCGTTATTTGTTTAAAAATAAAACAACCATTACGGTTTTTCCGTAATGGTTGTTTCAGGAGAGTGGTATGTTTGTAGGTTGTTTTATTTACATTTGAAGAAAAATGTAGTTTTACGGTCAATCCGCGATTAATACGAGTTTATAATTAAAAGAAACGTCCGATTAGTTAATCGGACGTTTCTTTTTATAACTGAATGTTTAATCCGGCCAAAACATTAATTCCGGCCTGCGGATAATACACGACATAGCCACCTCCAAAATCGGCACCGTTTGAAACAATATCTCGATCGAGAATGTTATTTACCAACACCGAAAAGCGCAATTGTTTGGCATACGCCTTCGGAATTACAGTATAACTTAAGTTTAAATCGTGCTGGTGATAGGCATTTAATCGGGCATTGGCGTCGTTGAGGTTTGATAAATTCTGGCGTCCGACGTATTTAGACAACAGCGCAGCCGAGAAATTCTTAAATGCATTCCAAGTAATTACATTTCCTGCGATCCACTCCGGCGAAAAAGCAATTTCGGTTTCGCCCAATGCCGTTGGAACACCGTTAACATCGGTAACAAAATCTTGATTGCGGTTTCGGCTAAACGTGGCATTTGGTGCCCAGCTGAGTTTTTTAGTCAGCTGTACGTTAGCATCAACTTCGATTCCCAAACGGTGACTTTTTCCAACGTTGGTTCGAATGGCATTGCCTACATCGTCGAGTGCACCGGTAAGCACCAACTGATCGCGGTATAACATGGCGTAACCGTTTACTTGAAACGACACTTTCGAACCTTGAAAACGATAACCCATTTCAAAGTCGTTTAGTTTTTCAGGTCGCGTGCTTCCGGTTTCGTAATCGTTTCGATTCGGTTCGCGTTGTGCTTTTGCATACGATGCGTACAGCGATTGGTTGGGTTTTAAAAAGTACGTAACACCCATTTTTGGATTAAAAAACGAAAAGCTGTCGTTTACATCGACTGGTGTGAGTGCTTCGGCGAAATAATTGATGTAGCGCCATTGCATATCGGCATAAAAAAGCCATTTATCGCTGGCGCGGAAATTGAGTTTGGCAAACTGATTTACTTCGTCTTTTCGTGCGTCTTGCTGGTAATAGCGACTATCCGGCTCTAAACTAGTAGCCTCACGTGTGTACAGCACATTACCAAAATGTAGCCCGTTGTAGCGATTTACCGCACCGCCGTAAACCAAATCGATTTTATCTTTCAGATATTTCACGCTGTACGTGGCGCCGAAAAAATCGTTGTCGAGCCATTTCTGACGAATTAAATCGGTAGTTTCAGCTGCCGAAGTAAGACCATAATCTGCTGGCGTAGCTCCCGTGATGTAGTTTTCAAAATAGCCTTTTCCTTGGGTAAGATGTAAGGCTGCGGTGGCACTCCAATGCGATGTAAAGCGGTGCGTAAGATGCAACTGGTAATGATCTTGTCCGTAGTTATCCGTTTCGTTGCTGTAAAATTGCGGATTTCCGTTTGCATCGGTATAAAGCCCGGCGAAATTGAATGTTCGGTTGGTGCGTAAGGTTTCGGCATCAATGCCATACCAAGCTTGGTAGGTTTGTTCGCGACCGCCGAAAACGAGTGCTTTTACAGTAGTTTTCTCCGAACGATACGCCGCTTGAAAGAAATATGATCGCAGGTCGGAAAACGCCCGATCGATGTAGCCATCGGAACTCAAATCGGAAATACGTCCCGAGATTTCGAATTTGTTATTGAGTAATCCGGAACCGAATTTTAGTGTATGCTTTCGCGAATTGAAGCTTCCTACGGCATTATCGATTTCGGCAAAAGGGGTTTCGCGAATTTTATCGGTTTGCAAGTTTAGGCTTGCGCCGAAGGCACCGGCACCGTTGGTAGAGCTTCCGACACCGCGTTGCAGCTGCAAACTTTCGGTAGAAGAAACAAAATCGGGCAAGTTTACCCAAAACGTGCCGTGGCTTTCGGAATCGTTATACGGAATACCGTTAATGGTAACGTTAACGCGAGTTGCATCGGAGCCACGAACGCGAATTCCGGTGTATCCGAAACCGTTTCCAGCGTCGGAAGTGGTAACAACCGACGGCAAGAAATTGAGCAAGATCGGAATGTCTTGTCCGAGATTTCGGGTTGCCAGTTCGGTAGTTTTGAGGTTGGAGAACGCCAGCGGAGCGTCTTTTCCGGCACGCACGCCCGAGACAAGAACTTCGCTAAGTGTTTCCACTTTCGTGCTGTCTGGTTGCGTTTGCGCGAAAGCGCTTGGCAGACATAAAACGGTAACGATTGCTGCGCGAGGGATTGCAGCGGAAATCTTATTTGGCGACGTTAGTAAGCCAAATAAATTGGAGCGTAAAGCCCGACCCTTGTGGGCGCGCCCAAAAAAAGAAAATGATGATTTTTTCATCCGTAAAAAAATTTACGAATAAAAAGGGGTAATTATTCTGATTAATAATTACTTGTTGGTTTTTGCGACCGAGCGGCACGAGGCCGGTTATCGCTCATTCCCTTAGCAGCATTACCTGCTCAGGTTCATTGGGTATGATCTCAGCTCGTTTGTACAGTGAGTTCGACAAAAAATTGTTGTTAGACCGCTCTTTTTTGCAAGAGCTAAGTTGCTCAAATTTTGGTCGCTAAACATTTAAACAGCCGCTTGCTTCGTTGTGTTTTTTTGCGATACAACAGTATCCCAAAGAAAACACGCCTCGCAATCAACTATTTAAATGTTTTCTAACTTTAATTTTTTGTCGAACTCACTTATTTAGAGCACCCCTTTTGAGACGGCGCAAATGTATTAAAAATCGGGGCGTTTGCGCAAGAATTTTCTTTCCGACAGCATTTTTTTGGCTTGAATGCGTGCGCGAATGGCTTTGTTGGGCACCTTAGTAGCTTTGCGCTCTTTGGGAACGTGAAGTGCCTTTTGCAATATCTTAAACAGCTTAGCTACAGCGAGTTTCTTATTGGCGGGTTGCGTTCGTGCGGAGGATTCGGTAACGAGTAAATCGCCGTTTTGCGTTACACTACTTTGAAGATTTTTTAGGAGTAATTCTTTCTCGAAAGTATCGAATGCTTGGGTGTTGATGACCGACCAACGGATCAAAATTTTGGTTTCGACTTTATTGACGTTTTGGCCACCAGCGCCGGAACTTCGGGCGGTTTGCATTTGTATTTCGGTGAGAATTTGCTCGGTATTCATGGCTGATGCGCTGGTTTTAGCAAATCGTTTACCGTTTTTACGGGATTAAAAGTTTGAAGCGGTACTTCTACGAAAACCGTAATCCAATCGGCCATGGAGCCGTTCCACAAACCTGGAAGTTCATAGGCTTTAAACGATTGCCCGTCTTTAGATTTTTCGACGATAAAACCGCTATCTGGATCGACAAATTTGTGTAAATCGAATGCGTTGCCTTTAAAGTCTTTCACGGCACAAACTAAATCGACCGGATTGAAATGTGTACTTCCGTCGAAAATGGCTTTTTGTTGTGGCTCGTTTAGATTTATTTGTGCCGATTCGACAATTTGCAAGCTCTTGTACTGATGTTTGTCGAGCACCCAAAACGGGCCGCCACCGGGTTCGCCTTCGTTTTTAACCATACCACACACCCGAATGGGGCGGTTTAATTTTTCGAAGAGCCAGGCTTTTTTGAAATTGGCATCGGCCGAAAGAACGGTTGCGGATGCCGAAATATTTAGGTCGTTTTGAGCGAATTCTATCCAATTGCTGAGTTGTAAATCGACACCTGCTTCCAACTGTTGGAGAATTTCGAATACACGTTTTTGAATTTGAATGAGTTTTCCGGCGAGCATCTTCTTGTAGAAGCTTATCGATGTTAAGG
>JAIXTU010000066.1 GCA_027483785.1 Flavobacterium sp. | reverse complement strand
GGTAAACATTGTGTACTTTGTGAAAAACTTTGTGGAACATTGTGCTCCTTTTTTGGAAGCTTTTTGGAAGCTAGAAGCTAGAAGCTAGACTTTGCGACGTTCACCACTTTACGTATCATTCACCCACCCAAACCCGCGTATCGTCGTTGCCTAAGCGTGTCGAAGGTTGTGTGATTTTTGGATAATGACACGTTCTGTGTTTTCCTCAACAGCACATTACTCCGCAAAATTCTGTTTGTTTCAGCGTTTTCTGCGAGCTAATAATGCCGGTGTCTGAGCTTGTCGAAGGCAAACATTGTGTACTTTGTGAAAAACTTTGTGGAACATTGTGCTCCTTTTTTAGAAGTCAGAATTCGATGCGTTTACCACTTAACGTATCGTTTACCTGCAAAGCTTTTCTGCGTTAAGGATGGCAGCGGAAAGCCTTTTTTGTGATGGCATCTAAGACAAAAAACCGATTGCTTCGGGGGGAATAACAGCCTGAGGGCAGCCGCACGGATTTTGCGCTTGCGAAGCGTTGCGAATCTAGCCGCTGGAACGCCCACAAAAATAAAAATCGTTCAGTTGTTAGGCTTCGTAATTTTCGTAGTACACATCGGCAGGTAAATTGGGTTTCATAGCTGCGGCTACTGCCAGGGCATCGCAACGCTCGTTTTGAGGATGTGCGTTATGTCCTTTAATCCATTGAAAAGTTACGCGGTGTTTCCGATATACAAGTAAAAATCGTTTCCATAAATCAGGATTTTTCTTGTCTTTAAACCCTTTTTGTACCCAACTGAACACCCAACCTTTCATAACGGCGTCGACAACATATTTAGAATCTGATACCACCAAAACCTCTGCATTCTCTATCCGAATATGCTCTAAACCTACGATTACAGCCAGCAGTTCCATACGGTTGTTGGTTGTAAGTCTGAAACCGCCCGATATTTCTTTATAATGCAAAGTTCCTTCCTGAGCGAGTATAACTCCAAAACCACCAGGGCCTGGATTGCCTTTTGCGGCGCCGTCTGTAAAAATCAGTATTCTACTCATCTGCGGTTAATAAATTATCTATGACTGCTGCAAAATGTTGGTGTTCGAGCGATTGCACTGAAGCGGCGATTGCTTCGGGCGATTGACAATGAGCGATTGCTGTTTTCGCTTGGAAAATTAGGGCACCTTCATCGTAATGCTCGTTAACATAGTGAACCGAAATTCCGGTTTCGGGCTCTTTTGCTTCAAAAACGGCACGGTGCACGTGCATGCCATACATCCCTTTTCCGCCGTATTTGGGCAGTAAAGCCGGATGAATATTAATAATTCGATTCGGAAATGCGCGTACTAAGTACTCGGGGACTTGGAGTAAAAACCCAGCTAAAACAAGCAAATCGGGTTGATACGAACGCACTGTTTCGACAAACGAAGGTTCGGAAAATTCGGTTTTAGAAAAAACTTCCGTTGGAATCCCCAAATTGTGTGCTCGAGAAAGTACGCCTGCTTGCAGATTGTTACAAAAAATTGCAGCGACCCGAACACGTCCGGACGACTGGAAATACTGGTGAATGGAACTGGCATTGCTGCCGTTACCGGAGGCGAAAATTACAATGTTTTTCATGGCAGTTATCGAAATACAAAGGAACAGTTTTTACCTAAAATGAGTGGCCTTATAAAACTAAAGTGAACAACAATTTGTAGTTTTTCGGCTACTTCAACCTTTTTAATTTAAAGTTTTTTATTTTTGTCAACAAATTAAATTTAAAAACAAGAAATTATGTCGGACATTGCATCAAGAGTAAAAGCGATCATCGTAGACAAATTAGGTGTAGACGAAAACGAAGTGGTAACCGAAGCTAGCTTCACGAATGATTTAGGAGCTGACTCACTCGACACAGTTGAATTGATTATGGAATTCGAAAAAGAATTTGACATTCAAATTCCAGACGATCAAGCAGAAAACATCGCTACTGTTGGTCAAGCAATTTCTTATATCGAAGAGGCTAAAAAATAATACTAACAATCCTGCTGCTGTTTGCTTGCGGGATTTTTATTTTTTAAAAAATCAGACTGTATTGCAGTCAACAACATTATATACCTATGTTTCATTATTGACTATTCAATAAAACATAGGTATTATTTTTTTACTTTTATCGCATAAAATTGTAGTATATGAGCTTGAAACGAGTAGTAGTAACCGGCTTAGGAGCCTTAACTCCAATCGGAAACTCTGTTGCCGAATACTGGGACGCCTTAATTCAAGGCAAAAGCGGCGCAGCTCCCATTACCTATTACGACACCGAAAAACACAAAACCAAGTTTGCTTGCGAGGTCAAAAACTTCAATATCGAACAATACATGGATCGCAAAGAAGCGCGCCGATTGGACAAATTTGCCCAATATGCTATTGCTGCTAGCGACGAAGCCATTAAAGACGCCGGAATCACACACGATAATGTAGATAAATACCGCGTGGGTGTTATTTGGGGTGCTGGAATTGGCGGTTTAGAAACCTTTCAAGATGAAGTGATGTACTACGCGAAAGGCGACGGAACTCCGAAATTCAATCCGTTCTTTATTCCTAAAATGATTGCCGACATTGCGCCAGCACACATTTCGATGCGAAACGGCTACATGGGACCAAACTACACTACGGTATCTGCTTGTGCATCTTCGGCAAACGCCTTAATCGACGCATTTAACTACATACGTTTAGGCATGTGCGATGTGATCATCTCAGGAGGGTCTGAAGCCGCTGTAACCATTGCTGGTATGGGCGGATTTAACTCCATGCATGCACTTTCAACTCGAAACGACAGCCCACAAACCGCCTCGCGCCCGTTCGATGCAAACCGCGACGGATTTGTCCTTGGCGAAGGTGCTGGAGCAATCGTGCTCGAAGAATACGAACATGCCAAAGCTCGCGGCGCAAAAATATATTGTGAAATCGGCGGCGGCGGAATGTCGTCGGATGCGTATCACCTCACTGCTCCGCACCCGGAAGGAATTGGTGTAATTGCCGTAATGAAAAACACCTTGCGCGATGCCAACATGAATCCGGAAGATGTAGACCACATCAATACACACGGAACCTCAACGCCGCTGGGTGATGTGGCCGAATTAAAGGCCATTAGCGCTGTTTTTGGCGAACATGCTAAAAACATCAACATCAATTCTACCAAATCGATGACGGGCCATTTGCTCGGAGCAGCGGGAGCTATTGAAGCCATTGCATCAATTCTCGCCATTAAATACGGTATTATTCCTCCGACAATTAATCACGAAACGGTCGATGAAAACATCGATCCATCGTTAAACCTGACGCTCAACAAAGCACAAAAACGCGAAGTAAATGTAGCGATGAGCAATACGTTTGGTTTTGGAGGTCATAACGCTTGTGTTTTATTTCGTAAACTCGAAGACTAATTCATGCGTTTCCTAAAAAAGATATTTACCAAATCCCGCGCTGAAACAGGCGGGATTTTTTTTACCGAAGTGTCAAATATCTTAGGATTTGCACCCAAAAACATCGCCTATTACGAAGCGGCATTCACGCATCGCTCCAGCAATAAAACCGATGCAAACGGACACGCGGTAAGCTACGAGCGTTTAGAATTCTTAGGCGACGCCATGCTCGGATCGGTTGTGGCTGCGCATTTATTTAGAGAAGTGCCCAGTGGAGATGAAGGCTATCTCACCAAAATGCGATCAAAAGTCGTGAGTCGCGAGCATTTAAACGAATTGGGAAAAGACCTCAATTTGGTGCAGCTTGTAGAAAGTAAAGTTTCGCCCAAACACTTCGGCGACAACATTCACGGAAATATTTTTGAAGCCTTAGTTGGCGCGCTATTTCTCGACCAAGGCTACGCGGGTTGCGAGCGTTTTATTCACTCGAAAGTTATAAAACCCTATGTAGATATTTCCAAACTCGAAGGAAAGGTAATTAGTTACAAAAGTTTACTCATTGAATGGTGTCAGAAAGAAAAGAAAACCTTTCGATTTGAAACCTTTGAAGAAGAATCGGTTGGAACCGAACGTTTTTTTGGCGTTCGACTGTATTTGAATGAGGCAGTGGTTGCGAAAGCCCGAGCAACTTCTAAGAAAAAAGCCGAAGAAAAAGCCGCGCAACGGGCCTATTTCGCACTCCAAAAACAAATCGTTAGAAAAGCTTAACTACAACGATTTCGCTGATTATTCCGCGTTTCCTGTATTAAAAACGCTGTGTATTTGCACTTTAGTTGCTATCTTTACAACTTATTTGCAAAAGGATGATGTTGCACAAATTGCAATTTGATGACTTTGATGAGCCGGTTTTTCATGCGTTTGCTATTCATACAACCATAGAACCCTATCGCCTATCTTTTTTCTTAAATGAGAAACTGCAAATCCATTTAAAACCTAACGACAAAGGCTTCGAAGCCGTATTCAAAAAGGAAATTCGCACCTTTACCGGATACAGCTATCACAACGAAGATACCGACGAGATTTTTGACTTGGTGAAAAACAGCCAAACTTTTATCGAAACGCTAAAACCAACGCCCGACTCACTTTTCAACGAAAGTATCGAGTATCGAAGCGCAAAAATGTATCTTGTTCCTGAATTCAAAAAAGCCGATTATATCCTGCGAATCGAAAATGCCGCGCAAGCTCCAGAAGAAATTGCCGAAAAAATAAAAACTATTAATACGACGACTTTCGTGCAACTGCTGAATGTTGACGAACTGAAGTCAAAAAACAACTTAATCTTTTATTAGAATGCCAACAAACAAAAAAACGAAAATTGTAGCAACGCTCGGTCCGGCCTGCTCATCCAGAGAAGTCTTGAAGCAAATGATTGACGCCGGTGTGAACGTTTTTCGTGTCAATTTCTCACATGCCGATTACGACGATATCCGAGAGAAAATTGAAACCATTAGAAGCCTAAACGACGAATTTGGTTACACAACCGCCATCCTCGGCGATTTACAAGGTCCGAAACTACGTGTAGGTGTTATGAAAGAAGACGTGGTTGTGTCGCCTGGCGATATCATCACCTTCCAGACCGCCGAAGACGTACCCGGAACCGCCGAACGCGTGTACATGAACTACAAGGAATTTCCCGCCGATGTAAACCCAGGTGAACGCATCCTCCTCGACGACGGTAAACTCATCTTCGAAGCCATCGAAACCGATCGCGTTGCCGAAGTAAAATGCGTGGTCATACAAGGCGGTCCGCTAAAATCAAAAAAAGGGGTAAACCTTCCCAATACCAAAGTGTCGCTTCCGGCTTTAACTAAAAAAGACGTAAAAGACGCAATCTTCGCCATCGAACAAAAAGTTGATTGGATTGCGCTCTCTTTCGTACGTACAGCCGATGACTTAATTGAATTACAAGAACTTATCGCAGAACATTCAGACCATAAAATTCCGATTATAGCAAAAATTGAAAAACCAGAAGGTGTTGAAAACATCGATAAAATTGTAGCGTATTGCGACGGTTTGATGGTGGCTCGCGGCGATCTAGGTGTTGAAGTTCCGGCACACGAAGTTCCGCTTATTCAAAAGAAATTGGTTAACCGTGCCAAAACGGCTCGTATTCCGGTGATCATCGCTACACAAATGATGGAAACCATGATTACCAGCCTCACGCCGACTCGCGCCGAAGTTAACGACGTGGCAAACTCGGTTATGGATGGTGCCGATGCGGTAATGCTTTCCGGCGAAACTTCGGTTGGTAACTATCCGGTTCAGGTTATTGAAAAAATGACGCAAATTATCGAGGCGGTCGAAGATTCTCCGCTCATTCAAGTACCGCAAAATACGCCGCAAGTGCGCACCAAACGTTTCATCACGAAATCCATTTGCCACCACGCCGCTAGTATGGCAAACGTAATTAAGGCAAAAGCCATTTGTACATTAACCAACAGCGGTTACACGGCCTTTCAAATCTCGGCTTGGCGCCCGCAATCGCATATTTTGGTGTTCACGTCTAACAAACGCATCTTAACGCAACTCAATTTGCTTTGGGGCGTAAAATCAATCTATTACGACAAGTTTGTAAGCACCGATGATACGGTAACCGACATCAATCAAATTGCCAGAGATCGCGGTTTTGTAGCAAAAGGCGACTTCCTAATCAACCTTGCAGCCATGCCCGTTACCGAAAAAGGAATGGTAAATACTTTACGTGTGTCAGAAATCGTGTAAAACGAACCCGTTTCAATAAAAATAAATCGGCTTTTTCGGCCGATTTTTTTGCGCCAATTTTTTATTTGAAGCTAATCGCGCTATCCGTTACAAGCGTACTTGCGGCCGCCGTTTCGCTGAAGGTGCAAAAGTAGCTTCCGCTGGTCGCTCTTTTTCACCGCAGCTCAAACGGCAACCGCTGCCTACGCTTTCTACTGCTATCGCGGCTAGGGCAATCGTTGCCAAGGAGACAATACTAAACCTCATGCGCATAAAAAAACAGAAGTTGCTTGATCTTTTTGATTTAAAAGAGAATACAAAACCGTTGCAAACAAGTTGTTTTACAACGGTTTTTTAAAAGCTCTAATTTAATTTTTAATTATGCAACCAATCTGACTGTATAAACAGTATTAATTAACCTCCAAATTTGTCTTTCGGCTTTACGAGTAACTTTTTAGTTTTTAAATCATAGTAGGCGTATCGGATTTCAATATCATCTTGAATACGGAGATAATTTGTGCGCCATTTCTTATACAATTTAACTCTTGATTGTGGAATTAATTGAACGACAATTTCATTTTTTGGAGTATTTATCCCAATATATTGTCGGTAGAAGCCCGAAAAGTCCTCTTTTGATTTCCTTAACTGTTTCTCAATATCAATCAAATCCCCTATGCTAGGAGTAAACTTTTGCTTGTTGTTTCCAAAATACTCTTTGGTGAAAATTACGCCGTTTTTCTTAAAAGCAATAATTTTTTGAGCACTTGACACAAACGCTATGAAGAGAATTAGTGCCGTGAAAAATGTTTTCATGCGTTTAACTTTTTTAATTAAGGACAACCTCCTGCAGACAATTCTAAAATCCACGTGTTAAAATAATTCTGTCTAGTTGTTTGAGGTAGACTGTTCCACGCCGTTGTATTATGTAGTCCACTCCAACAAATAGCAGTTAAAGTTTCTGGTGTTGCTGTGATTCCCGCACTGTTGCAATATTCTTGTAGTGCTCCAGACATTTTGCTTACATAGTAGTTCGCCATGTATTCATGGTCAAAATTTGATGAATTATTTACATATGCATCCCAAAGTGAGGGAAAATTATTTGGATCCGGATCCAAGTCCTCATCTCCTTCCATAACTAACAACCTAATTATCTCGGCATGTATTAACTCATGCAGCATCGTTTTAGCAATCCAAATTTTTGAGGCGGCACTAATCATATTAGAGTTTAGGGTGATATTTACATAAGAATCTCCACTAGTATAAGTTGTTTGACCATTTAAACAACCGTTTGCATTACAAGCTCCCAAATCTGCGATATCCCAATCTAGATTCAAAATAGGCTTTGTACCAGAGAAGCGCCGCAATAACTTTGCCATTAATTGTGTTTGCTTCATTTCTTGATACACCGCATTTGTGCAGGGATTACTCTCCAAATCGGTTGCATCGATAAATTCTTCTTGCCAGTAGAT
>JAIXTU010000362.1 GCA_027483785.1 Flavobacterium sp. | reverse complement strand
TCAGATACGTTACCTGCCATATCATATAATCCAAAGTCGTTAGGTGGATACGATTTCACAGCGTTTGTGATATCTGCACCGTCGTCAGACCAACCTGCTATTCCACCGTAGTCACCCTTAGCTTGTTTGAAGTTGGCTAATTGATCACCACGATATTTTCTAGTTCCTGAACGAGTGTAAGTTCCTTTCCAAGGATATTTCTTTTGTCCTTTGTAGTTGTTGTACTCACGATTACCTACATCGGAAGCAGCTGCATATTCCCATTCAGCTTCGGTTGGAAGTCTGTATTCAGGTGACATAATACCTGAGCTGATTTGAGCATAAATATTTGTAGGCTCTTTCGTTTCACCTGGCTGACCTTTAGAACCCTTAGTTTTAATTGGTTTCGCCTTACCGTTTTTACCTTTGAGCACGATTTCTTCGTTGCCGCCGTACGTTTTTGTAGGTGCTGCCAAGTAAGTTTCAGTACTAAATGTACTTTCTGCACTTTGATTTAATATCTTAGCATCTTTTTTCAAATAGCCGTTTTTCTCAAGAAGTGCTTCGTTTACACGGTCAGTTCTCCACTTTGCAAATTCAGTTGCTTGAATCCAATTAACACCAACTACTGGGTAATTTGAATACGCTGGATGACGTAAATAATAGTTGGTCATCGTTTCGTTGTATCCTAAACGATTTCTCCATACCAAAGTATCCAGCAAAGCGCCTTCGTAAATATTCTTATAATTGTCTTCTGTTGGTGGAAAAACTTTTTTCAACCAATCTAAGTATTCCATATACATTAAATTGGTAACTTCTGTTTCATCCATGTAGAACGACTGAACGTGTTGCTGGTTTGGACTGTTGTTCCAATCGTGCATCACATCATCTTGAACTTTACCCATAGTAAAAGTTCCACCTTCAACGAGTACTAAGCCTGGAGCAGCTTGCTGGTTCTTGTACTTCGTGTTTACTTGAAATCCTCCTCGCTTGTCGTTTAACTTCCATCCAGTAGCGGAAGAAGTGTTTTTTCCGCCAGAATTTTTGCTACAACTGGCAGCAACAAAGACAAGTGCCATTGACAAAATCAAGCGTACAGCCGGAAATTTGTTTATTTTCATACGTTCAGCAGGTAATAAAATTTTGGAGCGCAATATAACAATTAACTCTTATATCGCAACACATTTTTAAACAATTACAAGTGCTTTCTTAAATCTGCACAACCTTAGAACGATTTAAGCATCTATTTATTGTTTTTCCCTACATTTTAAATTTATTTTTACCGCCGAAATATTTACCAAAAGTTTACGTTTCCTTACTGATGCGCACATTTCTAGTACTCTTACTTGTCGTTTCTATCCGTTTGTTTGGACAAACAACTGGTTCCATATCTATCAACTGGAGTGAACCAAAATTCGATGCCGCGACAGGCAATCTAATCAATCCGCTTTCTTTTGATGCCACACATTATGTTTATGATGCCGAGGAGCAGATAATCGAATATGCACATATATTAAAGGATATTCGCTCAGAGAGCTACGATGTAGAATTAACAAATGTTGTTACCGCTCCGCTTTCCAGTATACAATTGTCGACACTTGGCCAGGTAAAGTTGCCCAATGATTTTAATGCGACTTTCTTTATTTCAAAAAGCAGAAATCAAACAAAAGCGCGAATTAAGGTTAATGCGATTGCTCGTATCAACGGCGAAGCTGTTCGTTTAGAATCATTTTCTTATAATTTACGTCTGAAACAGGAAGTTCAAGAGCGCGCTCAGGCTTCGTTTAGCGGTATTCAAAATTCAGTTTTAACTTCAGGAAATTGGTACAAATTTGCCATAGAAAAATCGGGTCTATACAAGATTTCTCGTTCTTTCCTACAACAATTGGGCATAAACGTCAATCAAATTGATCCGCGGCAAATTCGTCTTTTTGGAAACGGAGGACGGATGCTTCCGTTACGAAACAATGTCGATTATCCCATCGATTTAGCCGAAAATGCGATTTTCGTAGCAGGTGAGTCCGATGGTAAGTTCGACGCTGCAGATTATATTTTGTTCTACGGTGAAGGCGTGGACAATTGGAGTTTAGAAAATGTTACTCACAACAACTTATACGCTACTGAGACCTATTACTATCTATCGGTTAGTGGGCAAGGGAAGCGAATTTCCACTTTCGTGGAACCTGAGCAAGCCGCTACAACAACTTTCGACACTTATGACGCGTACTTATACCATGAAAAAGATTTGGTTAATGTAGCTCGTTTGGGGAGAAGGTGGTTTGGCGAAGACTTTACCGTGGAAAATGAACGCTCCTTCGAATTCGAACTGCCCGAATTAGTTGCTGGAACTGAAGCGCGAATTACGGTTTCTGCATGCGCATCGGCGTTTACAGCCACTAAGTTTAATTTCTTAGTAAACGGAGCTGCGGGAACAACAATAAACTTAAACGCTCTTACAATTGCAAACAGCACCACTATACAAGGTTTTGCAGGTAATAGCACTTTTACCGCCCCTGCAACTCAAACCATGACTGTAGATGTCGAATTCGACAACAACGGAGTTCCAGGATCTAGAGGATTTTTAGACTACATTATAGTCAGAGCTAAAGCCCGGCTTATAGGCAATAATACATCCTACCGATTTTGGGTTGATAATATACCAACATCAGAGCCGGTTGCACAGTTTAACATTACTAATTCCTCAGGGATTGAACAAATATGGGATATTACAGACATTTACAATGTCAAAGCAATTTCAAATGCAGCGGCTCAAAATACGTTGAGTTTTAAGTTTGAAACTGCCAATAACCCGCGATTTCTTGTCGTAGACGAACAGAACTTTCTCACTCCGAGAAGGCTTTCTACTTCCAAAGCGGTAAATCAGAATCTAAAAGGAACCATCTTTAATTCACCGACCTCTGCTTTTACAGACATCGACTACATCATAATCACACCAAAACTTTTTGCTTCTGAAGCCGAGCGTTTAGCAAATTTTCATCGCCTTCAAAGCGGTCTTAATGTTAAAGTCGTAGAATTAGAGCCCATATTTAACGAATTTGGTGGTGGAAAGCAAGACATTGGCGCCATCCGAAATTTCATCAGATACGTGTATCATAATGCATCTTCACCGGAAAACCGACTCAAATACGTCTGTCTTTTTGGCGATGCTTCATACGATCCACTAAACCGAACGCGGAATAACACTAATTTCGTCCCTATTTTTCATGCCGTAGATCCCTTTTCGCTCTCATCGTCTTTTATCTCAGATGACTTTTTTGTTTTATTGGATGAATCCGAAGGGAATATGAATCCCGCTGCTGCGACAGGTCTCGACGTAGCTGTCGGCAGAATGCCCGTAAACTCTCTAGCACAGGCTGCCGAAATGGTAAATAAAGTGATCGAGTATTACGATTTTAAATCCTACGGTCGTTGGAGAAACAACTTTGTTCTCATTTCAGACGACGTCGATGCCGCCACAGAAGCGCGCTTGCAACGCGGTATTGATGAATTGGCCGCCGATATTGTAGCCGCAAAACCATTTGTTAATGTTACGAAAATACACACCGATAGCTATATTCAGGAAAGTTCTGCAGGTGGCGATCGTTATCCGAAAGCGCGTACCGATTTTGTAAACGAATTCGGTAAAGGTGCTCTCGTTTTCAATTATTTCGGACACGGCGGAGAAGATGGTTTAGCGCATGAGCGTATTCTTGAAAAAACGGATGTGCAAAACCTAACGAATCGTTACAAATATCCGCTGTTTGTAACGATAACATGTGAATTCACTCGTTTTGATAATCCAGGTCGACCTACCGCTGGGGAATTTATGTATTGGAATCCAACCGGCGGAGCAATTTCTTTGCTCACTACCACACGCCAGATTACCATCGATGCCGGGCAGCAGATAAACGAAGAGATTGCATCAAACTTGTACGGATATGGAACGAACGATTTAAGTTCTATCGCGGAAGCACTCCGAAATTCGAAGAACGATTCGTCGAGCAATCCGCTGATGGTTTTTTACATCGGAGATCCGGCTCTAGAACTAGCTATTCCAAAACCAACGATCGTTTTAACGCAAGTGAATGACACGCCTATTCAAAACGGAATTGTCGATCTTCAGGCGCTTTCTAAAGTAAAACTAACTGGTGAGATTCGCGATGAAACTGGAAACACTTTACTGAGCAATTATAACGGCGATGCAAGTATTACGGTTTACGATAAAGATATCGAGCGATCAACTTTGGCTAACGACGGAACTACCAACAGCAGTGGTCAGCTAATCGTTTTGGACTACATGAATTTAGGGGAAACTATTTTCCGAGGTAATGCTTCTGTGAGTGTAGGAAAATTTGACGTTGAATTCATAGTGCCGCGCGATATTAGAGTTCCTGTAGGGAATGGTAGAATCAGTTTTTATGCGAAAAGAATAGGCCAAGCTATTGATCAGACCGGCGTAAATACCGCGATTCGAGTAGGTGGCATTAATCCAAATCCGCCGGTAGATAACACGCCTCCGCAGGTCCGTTTATTCATGAACGACGAAACTTTTGTAAACGGAGGAATCACCAATGAGAATCCGTTTCTTCTTGCAGTTTTTGAAGATGAGAACGGTATTAATACTGCGAGTGGGATTGGTCATGATATCATTGCGATTCTTGATAACGATGAAAGCAAGCCATTTATAATGAACGATTATTACGAATCCGATGAAAATAACTATGCTCGTGGCCGACTCCGATTTCCGTTCACTAATTTAGAACCCGGATTGCATACAATTAAGGTTACAGCTTGGGATGTATACAACAATCCCGTGTCGGGTGAAATTCAGTTTGTTGTTGTAGGAGATGAAAGTCTAACTTTGAAAAATGTTCTAAACTACCCCAACCCATTTGTAAATTATACAGAATTTTGGTTTACCCACAACAGGCCCTTTGAAGATCTAGATGTTCAAGTTCAAGTAATGACCATCACAGGGAAAGTGGTATGGACTAGAAATCAAGTAATTAACACCGAAGGTTTCCTGAGCCGAAGTATTACTTGGGACGGGCGCGACGATTTTGGAGATAAAATCGGAAAGGGAACGTACATTTATAAACTTACCGTACGCTCGAAAGCGACGGGAAAAACATCCGAAAAAATTGAGAAACTTGTTATCCTTTAGAAAAAAACTATATTTGTTTCATATAATTCCAGACGTTAGAATGAAAAGAAAATCAGTATTGCTACTTGGTTTGTTGGCAATGTTTAAGGGATTTGCACAAGACGACAACCGAGTGATAACGACCGGAGTTCCCTTTTTACTTGTCGCTGCCGATGCGCGTTCAGCAGGTTTAGCCGATCAAGGTGTGGCAACTTCTCCCGATGCTTTTTCCCAGCAATACAACCCAGCGAAGTATGCGTTTATTATCGATAAACAAGGTTTCTCAGCTAGTTATACGCCGTATTTAACAGATTTAGTGAATGATATTGCACTAAGCCAAGTTACTTACTACAACCGAATTGGAGAACGTTCTGCCTTTGCAGCTTCGCTTCGCTATTTCGGACTTGGTGATATTGTACTACAAGAAACTTTCGATGATCCAGGAAGAGTTGTTACTCCCAACGAATTGGCAGTTGACGGATCTTATGCCTTGAAACTTAGCGAAAGATTTTCTATGTCGGTAGCTGGGCGCTATATACGTTCGATGTTACGTATTCAAGATGCAACTGGCGACGCATCACCTGCTTCTTCATTTGCAGTAGATGTGGCTGGTTACTATCAATCTGAAGAACAAGCATATAGCGACTTCAATGGAAGATGGCGCGCCGGATTTAATTTTCAAAATCTGGGGCCAAAAATTAGTTATGATTCGGATAATATCAGCACAAATTTTTTACCTTCAAACCTACGTCTTGGAGGTGGATTCGATTTCATTTTCGACGATTACAATAAAGTAGGAGTAAGTTTAGAATTAACAAAGCTTTTGGTGCCAACTCCACAAATTCCTAAGGATTTAGACGGCGATGGTGAAATCAGTAATGAAGAACGTCAACTTAATAACGAAGAATATCGCAGAGTAGGTTGGGTTGAAGGTATTTTTAAATCTTTTAACGACGCACCTGATGGCTTCGCCGAAGAATTGCGCGAATTTACCTATTCAGCTGCCGCCGAGTACTTGTATCAAGATAGTTTTGCGATGCGACTCGGATATTTTAATGAAAACGAAACCAAAGGAGCAAGAAAATTCTTTTCTCTTGGCGCGGGTTTCAAATACAACATTGTGAAAATAGATGTTTCGTACCTGTTTTCGGCGAGTCGCGTGCGAAATCCATTAGAAAACACCTTGCGATTTTCACTCACGTTTAACTTTGGTGATCAATACGACGAATATTAGAAGAACAGTAATAATATCAACAAAATCCAAATTTTCAAAAATTGAGAATTTGGATTTTTTTTCCTCCGAACTTTATGAAAAAACAAAGCGTACATCTTGAGTTCACAACTTATGAAAACCTGTCTGAATTGCCAGCCAACGTAGCGTCTTTGATGCAAGAAGCTATTATTGCTCGCGATCAGGCCTATGCGCCCTATTCAAAATTTCGAGTGGGTGCTGCTATTTTACTCGAAAACGGAGCGGTTGTTACGGGTTCTAACCAAGAAAATGCAGCTTATCCCAGCGGACTCTGTGCCGAGCGAGTGGCCGTTTTTTATGCCGGTGCAAAATATCCAGGTGTGGCAGTAAAAACAGTTGCTGTGACCGCCTGTAACGAAAATAAAGATAATCTGCATCCTATACCGCCCTGTGGTGCCTGCCGGCAGTCGCTCGCAGAATATGAAATGCTCGCAAACAATAATATTGAGCTCTTTTTTATGGGTGCGGAAGGCGCTATTTTCAAATCCGACTCGATAAAAGATCTCTTGCCGTTCACTTTTGATAAAAACTTCCTCTGATTCGTTAAAAATAAAATGTTTACATTTTTCTCGTCGGAATGATTGTTTATTTTTGCAGCCGACAGTTTAAACCGGCAAAGCTAGCTGTGAGGAAACTATTTTGCGCTTGAGAACTGTTTTTTATTTGTCAAGCAATCACAATCGTTTAAAAAAATGAAAGAAATAACTAAGGATGTTTACCTGAAGTGGTACGAGGATATGCTGTTTTGG
>JAIXTU010000366.1 GCA_027483785.1 Flavobacterium sp. | reverse complement strand
GTTTCTAGTTTCTAGTTTCTAGTTTCTAGTTTCTAGTTTCTAGTTTCTAGTTTCTAGTTTCTAGTTTCTAGTTTCTCTCCCGATCGCTATCAGCATCCACTCCTACAACACTTCAAACACTCCGGCGGTTCCTTGTCCGGTGCCAACGCACATAGTTACCATACCGTATTTGAGGTTTCGGCGTTTCATTTCGTCAAAGAGTTGAACGCTGAGTTTTGCGCCGGTGCATCCTAGTGGGTGACCTAAGGCAATGGCTCCTCCGTTAACGTTGATGATTTCTGGATTGAGTTGCAACTCGCGAATTACCGCTAACGATTGTGCCGCGAACGCTTCGTTTAATTCGATTAATTGGATATCGTTTTGCGACAAACCTGCTTGCTTCAGTGCTTTTGGAATGGCTTTTACAGGTCCAATTCCCATAATGCGAGGTTCTACGCCAGAAGAGGCAAAATTTACTAAGCGGGCAATCGGTGTTAAGTTATGACGCTTGAGGAACTCTTCACTTACTACAAGAACAAAAGCAGCGCCATCGCTCATTTGCGATGCATTTCCAGCGGTTACTGTTCCGTCGGCAGCAAAAACGGGTCGGAGTTTGGCAAGCGCGGCAAGATTGGTGTCGGCACGCGGACCTTCGTCTTGCGATACCGTGTACGATTTCGTTTCTTTTTTGCCTTTTTCGTTTAGAAACGTTTGTTCGACTGTTATCGGAACAATTTGGTTTTCAAATTTCTTCTCGGCTAAAGCTTTTAATGCTTTTTGGTGCGATTCGTAAGCAAATTGATCTTGATCTTCGCGATTGATGTTATACTGTTTTGCAACAGCTTCGGCTGTTAAGCCCATTCCCCAATAGTAATCTTCGTGTCCGGATTTAGCTACTTCGTAATCGGGTACAGGTTTGTATCCACCCATCGGAATGTAACTCATGCTCTCTGCACCGCCTGCTAAAATACAATCGGCCATACCGCTTTGAATTTTCGCAGTTGCAATACCAATGGTTTCTAAACCTGAGGCGCAGTAGCGGTTTACGGTAACTCCGGGAACGTCTTCAACTTTAAGTCCCATGAGGGAAATGAGTCGGCCCACATTTAGACCTTGTTCGGCTTCAGGCATGGCATTTCCGACAATAACATCGTCGATTTCCTTTTTATCAATTTGTGGAAACTGTGCCATTAAATGTGCAATGGTTTCTGCTGCCAGTTCATCCGGACGTTTAAATCGGAACACGCCTTTCGGAGCTTTTCCAACGGCAGTTCGGTAGCCGGCAACGATATATGCTGTTTTCATGATTATAGTATTAAGATTTGAGTATTAAGTATTAAGATTGGAGTATTAAGTATTGAGATTTGAGTATTAAGATGAATTTTTTTGTATTAAGATATGAGTATTAAGAGCGTAGAAGCGACTATTAAGCTTTAAATAAGCAATGTACCTGGGTACGCTTAATCTAAACGAAGCATCAGTTATTTGAGTAAATGCCCTTTTCAATAGAACATTTAGAAAAGACGCGGATGAAATCACTAAAATGCTTGTACTACCTTTTGAGTAATTGAGCTGTTTTGTCGCTATTATTCTTGAATACATCCTATTTTTCTTTTAAGGTTTTTTGAAATGCATAATTCATATTTGAAACTTCAATCAGTTGATCAATTAGCGGTTGTACTGTGGTTTGCTCAAATAAATCTAATTTTTGTGCGAGTATCAGTTGTGTCATTAATTCATAAGTGGATCCATTCGCAATGGCTAAGAATTGAATAAACTCTTTGTCATGATTTCTACCAGCACCTTCCGCAATATTTGAAGGAATTGAGATCGCACATCTTTTTATTTGATTAGTTAAATTATATCGTTCTTCTGCCGGTAATGTCGCAGTAGCTTCGTAGACACGAACAGCAATTTCTATTGCTTTTTGCCAGATTTTCAACTTTTCAAAATTGTGCATAACTTTCTTAATTGTTTTACTTCTCTCTTAATACTAAGGTCTTAATACTAAGGTCTTAATACTAAGGTCTTTCTAATTCCTCAACGGTTTCCCTTTCGTTAACATAAATTGTATGCGTTCGAGTGTTTTCCTTTCGGTGCATAAACTCAAGAATGCTTCGCGTTCAATGTCGAGAAGGTACTGCTCGGTTACGAGTGTTGGTTCGGATAAATCGCCGCCAGCCATTACGTAAGCGAGTTTATTAGCCATTTTTTTGTCGTGTTCCGAAATAAAACTACCGGCTTTCATTTGGTCGGTTCCTACCAAGAACATACCCAATGCTTGTTTTCCAAGTACTTTTATGTCTTTGCGTTTTACCGGTTGTGTGTAGCCCGCTTCTGCCATTAGGATAGCGTGTTTTTTCGCTTCGTAAATCTGACGATCCTTATTTACAACCACCACATCTTTGTGTTTTTGCAATAATCCGGTATCGAAAGCTTCGTAGGCCGATGTAGACACTTTCGCCATGGCAATTGTCAAGAAATACTCTTGCAAGACGTTTAATTCAACGTCGTTTTTGCGGAATAAATCCGACGCACGTAACGCCATTTCTTTCGAACCGCCGCCTCCTGGAATGACACCTACGCCAAATTCCACCAATCCCATATACGTTTCGGCTGCTGCAACAACCTTGTCGGCATGCATGCTCAATTCGCAACCTCCGCCAAAGGTCATTCCATGTGGCGCCGATATTACCGGAATTGCCGAATAGCGTAAACGCATCATCGTATCTTGAAACAGTTTGATGGCCATGTTGAGTTCGTCGTACTCTTGTTCTACAGCCATCATAAAAATCATACCTAAATTGGCGCCAACGGTAAAGTTCGCAGCCTGATTTCCGATTACTAATCCTTGGAAATCTTTCTCGGCTAAATCAATTGCTTTGTTGATACCTTGCAATACTTCTCCGCCAATGGTGTTCATTTTCGATCTAAACTCTAGGTTTAAGATACCATCGCCAATATCTTGGATTACAGCACCCGAATTCGCCCAAACTTTTTTGCTTTCGCGAATATTGTCTAAGATAATGAAGCTTTCCTGACCCGGAATAACTTGGTATGATTTCGAAACGATATCGTAAAAATGCGTTTTCCCAGAATCGATTTTATAGAACGATTTGATTCCCGCTTGTTGCATCTCAGTTACCCAAGTGGCCAACGATCCGTTTTCGGCAGCAATTAATTCGATTCCTTTTTCCAAACCTACAGCGTCCCAAATTTCAAACGGACCGTTTTCCCAGCCAAAACCCGCTTTCATAGCAGCGTCGATTTTGAAAAGCTCATCGGTAATTTCCGGAATACGGTTCGCTACATAAGCAAACATGGCTCCAAAATTGCGACGATAAAATTCGCCAGCTTTGTCTTTGCCCGTAATTAAAACTTTAAAGCGATCAATTGGTCGTTCGATTGTTTTCGTGAGTTCTAAAGTGGCAAACGACGCTTTTTTGGCTGCGCGATACGTTAAAGTATCCAAATCGAGCGTTAAAATTTCTTTGCCTTCTTTCTTGTAGAAACCTTCGCCGGTTTTGCTGCCCAACTTATTGGTTTCCATCATTTTTTGAATGAAATCGGGAAGTGCAAACAAATCGTGCGCTTCGTCGTTCGGT
>JAIXTU010000148.1 GCA_027483785.1 Flavobacterium sp. | reverse complement strand
TACTTGTCGGAACTGTACGCCAGCAACACGAACTTGGTTGATTTAGATTTATCGAATGCCTCATATTTGTTTGTCGTGAGATTCGCTCCAAACGAAAACCTTGAATCGGTTAATTTAAAGAACAACGGTTTTCAGGATGTCTCGTTCTCTGGAAACGATTTTACTCAAGTTCCCGATTTGCAATTTATTTGTGTAGACGAATTCGAAACGTCGTTCTTCCAATATTACGTCAATCAAGTAAATCCAAATATTATCATAAACGGATATTGTACGTTTGAACCCACAGGAACATTCAATACCATTACTGGTGTTGCGCGATTTGACTTCGACAACGATGGTTGCGACGATGCCGATTTACCAGTGCCGAATCTCCAAATAAACATCACAAATGGTCAAGGAAGCGGAGCTTATTTCACTAACGAAAGCGGAACGTTTGCATTTGCAGTTCCCGCTGGAACTTATACTTTAAATGCTTCGATAGCAAATGCAGAAGCCTTTCAAATTTCCCCATCACAATCAACAGTTTCCTTTACAGAAGAAGACGGCGCGCAAACTGCAACCGTTGATTTTTGCTTGACGCCAATAAATCCGGCCGCCGACGGAGAAATTACTGTACTGCCGTTTTCTATTCCTTACATCGGATACGAAACATACTACCAAATTATAGTTACAAATAAGGGCAGCTTACCAATATCCGGAACGGTTTTCTTTAACTTCGACGGAAATGTAGCAAACTTAAGTATCGCTTGGCCTTTTGCCGATTCGGTAACCGCGTATCAGGCAGCTTTTAACGTAAATCAGTTGTTACCTTTTGAACAGCGGACTATTTTAGTGGCCTTAATGTTTCAGGCAGATCCTACAGTAGCACTTCCGATAGATTCGTTTAATTTTTCAGCTCAATTTGTGATTAATCAAACCGATGTTAACCCAGACGACAATACATTCGAGTTTATTCAATCAACACAAGAGGCTCAAATTGAAAATGCGGTTTTCTGTTTGGAAGGCGAAACAGTGGATGCATCGGAAATTGGAGAATATCTTCACTATGCTGTTAGCTTTAGAAATACTGGTACAACAGCAGCTCCTTTTGTCGTGTTGCGTTCCGAGTTAGATGGAAATAGCTTCGATTTAAGTTCTATTCAAGTAGTTAGCGCTACTTCTCCAGTAACTACTCAAATCACAGGTAATGTACTGGAATTAATTTTTGAAGATTTAAATCTGCAACCGGGTGCTGAAGGAGACGTACTGCTCAGAATGAAGTCGAACCCTAATTTACAACCCGGCGATACGGTGGCGTACGGCACTTCAGTTTATCTGGATTACGACACTATGGTTAACACCAATTTAGCTCAAACAACATTCCAAGCTGCTCCACTTTCTGTTGACGACAATCAAGTTACTGTTGGCGTTTATCCAAATCCAACGAGCAGTAAATTATTCATCGACGCCAAGAATAAAACAATTGGAAAAATTGCTATTAACGATCTCGCAGGAAAGCAAGTTTTAACTACAACATATAACAATACTACAGGAATCGACGTACAGAGTTTAGCTCCAGGTATGTACATTCTTAATGCAGAAACGTCTAACGGTAAATCTGTTCAAAAATTTATGAAAAAGTAAATTACAGAAGTTCTCAGTATTTTACGAGGGAAAGTCGGCCATTTGAGCCGACTTTTTCTTTTTCCTGCAATTGTGTTAAATTTTTAAATCAACCAAAAAATACCTATAAGTAGGTAGTTTTTAGTTTTTTCTTCTCTATAAGTTTGGACATGTAAAAAACAACTTTGTTATGTCTATCATTGTTAATTACCCCCACAAGCCATATTCGGTGAGAAATTCTCGAAATTTTAATTCAGGAAGCATCGATGTACAAATTATTTTGACAGAAGAAGTAAACGGATTGCCCTTACAGTTTGAAATAGGACCGGTTTACAATATATCAAGCGGTATTAGAAATGCGATTATGATTTACCTCAAAGAAAAAAGTGGTAACGACATTAACGTTTCACAGGAGTCATCTTTCTTAATTAATAAGAGTTTCAACATCAATCTCGACAATTTAATCGCAGTAGAAGGTAGTAGAGACATCAATTTTTCACGCGATAGCATTCACGTTTACGTTTGTCATCAAGCTCCCGAGTTACGAAATGTTAATGATGTAGTTTTTTGCCAAAACCATGTACCAGGTCCAGCTACTTTAGCAAGTTTACTACTTGAAGAAAGCAGGCATTTTGCTTTAGATGGAGGAGGTTTTTTTGAAGATGACTGCGCGGAAGCTCCGATTTTTCCTACGAGATACGGAATGGGAGTTATTAGAAATTAGACAGATTTACAACAAACAACAGGACCGTTATAGTTTTTAATGATATAATCTTTGCCGTTAAATTGTGAAGTAGCGGCAACAAAAAAAACAAAATGCAAGCAATTATAGGCCACATAACGCCAACTTTCGCCTTAACCTTAATATTAGTGCTTTTTGCCGTCGTCGCGCTCTTAGTTTATTTAACTATTTTATGCCGTCGCGTTTACGTGCAGCAAAACCAAAAGATTCTGCTACAGCGAAAGGTCTCGGAAATAAAAGAACGTGAGTTGGATCAAATAAGCTTGATTCTCGAAAGCCACGAAATCCATCGAAAGCGTAATGCGGAAGATCTTATCGACTTTATTGGAAATACTATAACAGCTATTCGCCTCAACTTTGAAGAATATGCTTCGGATGTTCGAAAGCCAGAATACAAGGCACAGCGAATATCGGAATTGTTGTCGAAAGTGTATGAAAATGTTCGCAAAGCACCAGAAAACAAATATGTTGAAGCTCCCAAGACATCGGGGCTTGTGGCAGCGGTTCAATCACTAGCGCAGCAAATCGGTGTCGTCGGAAAGTTAAAAGTGCAAGTACTACCTTTTAACTTGCAAACACGTATCGAAGAGCGGATCGAATTACTACTTTTTAGCGTTATTCGCGAACTCGGCACGAATGTCGTTGAACACGCACAAGCTTCCGATTTGACTATTTATTTAAATGAAGATGATGCTCGAAATTTAACTATTATTGTAGAAGACAACGGAAGAGGTTTTACATTCGATGCTATAAACGCTAAAGCTGAGTCTGGTCTGAAAAAGACAGAAAAGATAGTTGAAGATTTACACGGCACGTTTAATGTTGATTCAAACGTTAACAACGGAACAACAATTATTGTAACCATAAAGATATGATTCGAATTGTTTTAGCAGACGATCATCAATCACTTATCGACGGTTTGGTGTCGGGAATATCCGATAGCGGTAACATAAATGTTATTGGTACTGCACAAAACGGTACCGATTTGGTGAAACTCGTTCGTTTAAAAAATCCCGATGTTGTTGTAACCGATATTCGCATGCCAGGAATAGATGGTAAAGCCGCGGTTTACGAAATTCTTAAATATCAGCCGCACGCAAGAATAATCGCATTCAGTATGTTTGATTCGCCGCCGCTTGTAAAGCATTTTCAAGAAATTGGTGCCCGAGGCTATGTTTTTAAAAGTTCCCCGCTTTCAGTACTAATTCAAGCAATAGAAACTGTTGCACATGGAGGAACGTATTTTGAAAGACCTGTAACTACTTTTAGTATTGATAATTTTGACGAAAAAGTGCAGCTCAGTAAGCGTGAACAAGAAATTTTAGAACTCATCGCTAAAGGACAAACTTCAATTGAGATTGCAACAGCCTTGAACATAAGTAAAACAACTGTAGACACGCACCGAAAAAATATACTTCAAAAGCTAAATCTAGAGGGTCGTGCCGATTTGGTGCGATTTGCTGTTGAAAACAAGTTTAATCTGTAAAGCCATTGTAAAGATTTTTCACTTGCTTAATGTTTTACATCTTAGTAGTGTTGTGCTGATATGAAATCTTCAACAAAATAACTTGAAATGAATTTGATTTCGTTTTCAGCACTCGGTTTGTTCAAATTCGACCAATTTATAAATAAATTAACGAAAACGTTAGCGCAAAGATTTTTTTAACGGTTTTGTATTATGTAAGTTTGTTAAATCTTTAAACAAGTTTACTTAAACACATTTATTATATGTCAAAATCGGCATTTCTAGAATTAGATGGCAATAGGTATGAGTTTCCCGTAATTGTTGGAAGCGAAAACGAAGTTGCAATTGATATCAATAAACTGCGAGATGTTACCGGTGCAATAACCATGGATCCGGGATACAAAAATTCCGGTTCGTGTACCAGCAACATTACTTTCCTCGACGGAGAGGAAGGTATTTTGCGCTACCGTGGTTACGCCATCGAAGATCTGGCAGAAAAAGCAACTTTTCTTGAAGTTTCTTACTTAATTATTTTTGGCGAATTGCCAACACACGCGCAACTAGAACAATTTGAAGCTGATATTCGTAAATATTCGCTTGTGAACGAAGAAATGAAAAACATCATCGATGGTTTTCCGAAAACAGCACATCCGATGGGTGTACTTTCTTCGCTGACAAGTGCCTTAACTGCTTTTAATCCAAAAGTTGTTAATGTTGAAAACGAAGCCGAAATGTATGAAGCTATCGTTAAAACTATGGGTAAATTCCTGGTTTTGGCTACTTGGACATTCCGCAAGTCGTCGGGATATCCATTGAATTACTACGATAATACAAAAGGGTACGTCGAAAACTTCATGCGACTCATGTTTGAATTACCAACTGGTCCGTATGAAATAAATCCAGTCGTCGTAAAAGCACTCGACAAATTGTTTATTCTGCACGCCGATCACGAACAAAACTGTTCTACATCAACAGTTCGTATGGTTGGTTCTTCACACGCAGGTTTATTTGCGTCGATTTCAGCAGGAGTTTCCGCTTTGTGGGGACCGTTGCACGGTGGTGCTAACCAAGCCGTTTTGGAAATGCTCGAAGCTATTCAAAATGACGGTGGCGATGCAGGAAAATACCTTGCAAAAGCAAAAGATAAGAATGATCCGTTTCGTTTGATGGGATTCGGACACCGTGTTTACAAAAACTTCGATCCTAGAGCGAAAATCATCAAAAAAGCTGCCGATGAAGTATTGGCGAATTTAGGAGTTAATGATCCGATTCTAACTATTGCCAAGCAATTAGAAGAAGCAGCTCTTGTTGATGAATACTTCGTAAGTCGTAAGCTTTATCCAAACGTCGATTTTTACAGCGGTATCATTTACCGTGCGTTAGGTATTCCAACGGATATGTTTACCGTACTTTTTGCTATCGGACGTTTACCTGGATGGATTGCGCAATGGAAAGAAATGCGCGAAAACAAAGAGCCAATCGGCAGTCCGCGACAAATTTATACCGGACATCCGCTTCGCCCGTTTAAAACGTTTGAACAGCGCTAGTTAGCGATAATTATAAAAGGTAAAATGGTTGTGCGCGTTCACAGCCATTTTTTTTGCGCGAAATTTAAAATTTACGGCTTTTCCGTAACCAACTAATTAAATTCTGCCGTAGTTTTAGCATTCGAAATTTTAGTGCTATTTTTGATAGCCTCTGAAAAACAGTATTTTAGTAAACCAAAACAATTTATTATGAAAAAACTATTAGCCATTATTCTTGTTTTATCCGCCTTTAATTTTCATGCGCAACAAATTTCCTTGACTGGGAACACGCCGCGCCAAAAGTCGATTAAATTTTCAAATGCTTTGAATTTACCGCCAGTGGTTAATTTGAACGGCAATTCCTATTTGGATTTTTCCAAGGTTTCGAAAGTTTTATTAATGAACGCGGGAGCGCCGGCGTTACCTGTTTTCCGCGAATCTATTACCGTTCCAACAGCAAATCCAGTGACGTTTCAAGTGCTTCCGGGCTCTTATGTCGAATATCAGAACATTGATGTCTTGCCTTCTAAAGGTAGCTTGAAACGAAATGTAAATCCAGCTGAGGTTCCATATCTATTTGGATCGGAATATGCTGAAAATAAATTTTATCCAGAGCAAATCGCTAGCGTCTCAATTCCATTTACATTTCGAAATAGATTTGGGGTTAATTTAAGTTTCACTCCCTTTCAATACAATCCGGTAACTAAAGTACTACGTGTTTATAACGAAATAAATCTAACCGTTCAAACGCCGACAGCTGTTAGTTCGACTCGCGAAGGAGATGCATTTCAGTCGCTTTATTCTGCCTTGTTTCTCGATGAGGCAGGTTACACGCCCGTTTCTGATTTAGGTGATTTATTGATAATTACACCGCCAAGCTACCAAAATTTACTTACTAATTTTGTGAATTGGAAAAACGAAAGTGGAATCAAAACTTCAGTCGTTACCACAGCGCAAACAGGAAGCACTCCAGAAAGTATCAAGTCGTATATCTCTACTTTTTATGAGTCAAATCCCGATTTAACCTACGTTTTACTTATTGGCGATCACCAAAATATACCAACCTATTCATACGGAACAAGTGGTGCCGACGAACAGTTTTACAGTGACTCGTACTACGGACAGTTAACAGAAGAAGATTTTTACCCAGAATTACTCGTTGGCCGATTATCAGGAACCACACAGCAAATGCCGCGCATCATTCAGAAAATTCTCAACTATGAGACTACACCTTTAGCGGGAACCTGGATGACAAATGCCATGGGAATTGCTTCCAACGAAGGTGCCGGTTACGGTGATGAAGGCGAAGCTGATTTTGAGCATCTGCGAGGTATTGGCGATAAATTATTGGAATTTGGATACAACACCATTTACGAGTTTTACCAAGAATATCAAGAAGGCAACGATGAATGGGGAGATCCTACCCCAGAAATGATTTCAGCTGCCATCGATGAAGGCGTAGGTCTTATTAATTACACTGGGCACGGTGCTACCCAAATAATGTCGACCGGTAGTTATACCAATGCCGACGTTAATCAACTAAACAATGTGGGGAAATTTCCATTTGTAGTTTCAGTAGCGTGTAACAACGGAACATTTGTGGGAGGAACTGCGTTATGTGAATCGTTTCTTACGGCGGCTCAAGGATTGAATCCAACGGGAGCAATTGCGGCATGTGGGTCATCTATTCTTATGGCTTGGGCCGAACCCATGCAAACTCAAGATGAAATCGCGGCACTAATTACAAGAGCTAACCCTACAAGTACAGCAACCACATTAGGAGGTTTGTTTTTTAACGGACAACTTAGCATGCTAGAAACGTACGGAAACAGTCCAACTGCAATCGAGGTTATGCAAACATGGATTATGTTTGGCGATCCTACAGTGGTATTTAGAAGTACAAGCTTTGATGAATTAGTAGCAACACACCCAGCAGAAGTTGGTCAAAGCGGACAAACGATTACCGTTAACTCAGCAAATAATGGTGCGCGAGTCTTTTTAACTCAAAATAACGTTCAGGTGGCAACAGCTGTAATTGCTGACGGCGCTGCAACGATCGAAATACCAAATCTTACCAGCAACGATCCAATTAAGATTACACTAACCAAAGTAAATGCAAAACCTTACCGCAGCAGCATAAACGTTTCGTCACCCTTATCGATTGACGGTACTAGCTCCAAAAATGTACAAGTATTTCCGAATCCCGTGCGGAACGTGCTAACGGTCAATTTAATTGAAGCAGAGAAAGCTGTGGTGAAGATTTTAGATTTGAACGGACGTGTAGTTCTTGAGCAAGATTTTAACAGTAACTCTGCCCAAATTGATATGTCGCAGCTTAGCAACGGTATGTATTTGGCAGTTGTTGAAACTTCAAACGGACGCGTAATTAAAAAGCTTTCAAAAGAGTAGAAGGAGTTCGAAATCGTTTTCGAAAACTTAACTATGCGGCAAACTAATATGATTATCTTTGCCGCATAATTGCTTTTTATGCTTTCATTACATATTTCCGACGAGACTTCATTACTTAAAGAGGTGGTTCTCGGAACGGCGCAAAACAATGGGCCAACACCAACGGCTGAAGAGGCCTATGATCCAAAATCGCTTGAACACATTTTAGCAGGAACTTATCCGGTTGAAGAAGATATGGTTCACGAAATGGACGCTTTTGCGGCAGTTTTCGAGAAGTACCACGTAAAAGTGTATCGACCTGAATTAATCGAAAATTACAATCAGATTTTTTCTAGAGATATAGGATTTGTGATTGAAGACACTTTCATTAAAGCCAATATCTTACCCGATCGTGAACGTGAACTCGATGCGATACAGTACGTTATTGACCGTATGAACCCGGCAAAAGTGGTTCGTCCGCCCGAAAATGTACATATCGAAGGTGGCGATGTTATGTTGTGGAACGATCATATTTTTATTGGAACGTACAAGGGAAGTGATTACAAAAATTACATCACCGCTCGAACCAATATGGAAGGCGTGCAGTACATCAGAGATTTGTTTCCGAATAAAATTGTCAAAGAATTCGATCTCGTAAAGTCAAAAATCGAAGCTCGCGATAATGCGTTGCACTTAGATTGCTGTTTTCAACCCGTTGGAAAAGACAAAGGCATAATTTATAAAAGCGGCTTTCGGGAAGAGTCGGATTATATGTATTTGGTGAATTTGTTTGGTATGGAAAATTTGTTTCACATCACCCGAGACGAGATGTACGATATGAATTCCAATATATTTTCGATAGCGCCGGATGTGGTGGTTTCGGAGCGTAATTTTACACGACTTAATACATGGCTGCGCTCGCAAGGTTTTACTGTAGAGGAAATACCGTACGCAGAAATAGCAAAACAGGAAGGATTACTTAGATGTAGCACATTGCCCTTGTTACGAATGCCGCCATAGGGATAGAAGTGGAAAGCCCACAGCCCCGAAAGCGTTCGGGGCGCGGACTTGGAACGAATAGCCCGACCCGACGGAGGAACGGAGGAGGGGATTGCCCAAAAAATAAAAAATTTAAAATGAAACAATCAACTGATACTTTATTGATGATTCGCCCCGTTGCGTTTCGAATGAATGAACAAACTGCCGTAAATAACTACTATCAAAAAGTAATCGATGGTTTGCTGCCGACAACAGTAAATGCAAAAGCGCAACAAGAATTTGATGCTTTTGTGAGTAAATTGGAAGCGGCAGGAATACGCGTCATTGTTGTAAATGATACTGTGGAACCAGATACGCCCGATTCGATTTTTCCGAATAATTGGGTTTCGTTTCACGATAACGGTGATGTCGTTTTGTATCCCATGTTTGCTGAAAATCGGCGGTTGGAACGCAGAGAAGATATTTTAGATGAAATCGAAAATGCTGGTTTTGCGATCGAAGAAATCATGGATTATACAGCTGCTGAAGAAGATAACTTTTTCTTGGAAGGAACCGGTAGTTTGCTGCTCGACCGAGTCAATAAAATTGCCTATTGTGCCTTGTCGCCTCGTGCAGATGAAGAGTTATTCATTGAATTTTGCGAAGATTTCGACTATGCACCTGTGATTTTTGAAGCATTTCAAACGGTAGATGGCACTCGAAAACAAATTTATCACACCAACGTTGTGATGTGTCTGGGAACCGATTTTGCTGTTCTTTGCGCCGATTGTATTGACGATAAGCAAGAGCGCAAGCACGTTTTGGAGCAGCTTCGAGATTCAGGAAAAGAAGTTGTTTTAATATCGGAAGAACAGGTAAATAACTTTGCTGGAAACATGTTGGAAGTAACGACTGAAGCGGGCAAACGTTATATCGTTATGAGTGAAGCGGCAAGAACATCCTTACGACCAGCGCAAGTTCAATTGTTAGAAAAATACGGCGAAATTTTGTCTTCAAGTCTTGATACCATTGAAGCTTGTGGCGGCGGGAGTGCGCGCTGTATGATGGCTGAGGTTTTTTTACCTAAGAAGTAAAATTGAGAAACGAAATGAAAAAGGCGTTAACTGTTGAATGTTAACGCCTTTTTTGGTTAAGAACTATTTCTTAGCTCTTACTTTCGAGCAAATTTAGCTGTTTGAGTAACGCCATCGGTAGTAAATTGAACAATGTACATTCCTACAGGTAGATTGGCAACTGAAATCGCAACTTTCGAGTCGGATAGATTTTTCAAATAGCGAACTTCTTGACCTAAAGCATTGTAAACAGTCACATTTTCAATGGCTGTTCCTGCTGAGTTCTCGAGATATAAGATATCTAAGGCAGGATTCGGATAGATTTTCACAGTCGCTTTTGTAAAATCATTTGTGCTAAGTGCACCTACGCCAAATGAGTAGCTTGCAGATGATTCGAACGTGCTGCCTGCGAAGATAATTTGGTTATCTGTAGTAGAGATTTCGTAAAAGCCATCTCCGTAATCGCAGCAAATTCCGTCTCCGAATGCATCGGTTATTGTGAATGTGTAGCACGTGTTTGAAGGAACATTAACTGTTTGTGTGATTAAAGCCGGTAAAGAGTTAGTGTCACTATAATTTCCACCCGATGCAAGCGTCTGTCCAGCATCATTTACAAGCGACCAAGCCGTTTCTGAACCAAATTCATCGCGCTGTATTTTGATGGTTACAGCTGTAGTATTATAGAATTCGGGAATAGTAAAGCTACCCGACTTATTGTCGTTGTTGCTGTTCTGATCGGCAGCTTGATTGATGCTGCTAATGTTAAAAATAACGGTATGTGTACCTGAAGTGAAAGCAGACGTTGGTAACTGGATTTGTGCAGTTTGTGTTGTGGAAAGATTTCCGTTAAAAGTAACGTTAGGTTGCGCAACACCGTCAACAGCATATTCGATTACCGCTGAATTTATGGTTTGTGTGCCTTTGTTTTGAAGCGTTAAACTTAATGTTGGTGTAGCGGTACATGTATCTATTGGTGCATTGAAATTCAATGATCCATCGATTTCAAAGCCTTGAGGCGCTTGACAAACTGTTGAGGTTCGTAAACTTGAACGGCGGGGAGAGTTTTCAAGTACTACGAGCATGCGCTCTTTTTGATCTTGTGTGAAAATATTCATACAGCCATCGTCGGTGTAATCCATGTAGTTTTCGATCATGTCGTTTCCAGGAGCATTTGGACAGGTATTTTTACCCACAGGGCAGCCGCTAGTTGCCGACGATGCTGCTGGAGTGTCAAGGCAATAATCTTTTAGCGAATCGGTTGCGTTGACGGTACAACTTGAAGTATCTCCCCAAATATGACGCAATCCAAAGCAGTGGCCAATTTCGTGAGTGGTAGTTCTTCCGTTAAAAAACTGACTGTCATAAGTTCCGTCCGGATAAATATCTTGAGATCCAAAATATTGATAACCGATAACAACGCCATCGGTATCGGCTTCACCTCCAATGGTGTCTAATCCGCCTAAAGTTGAATTGTCGGGAAATTGTGCGTAACCCAAAACGCCAAATAAGTCGCCGCCAAAACGACAAACCCAAATGTTGAAATACAAATCAGGATTCCATTGTGTTTGAGGTTTCATAGTTGTTTCAATGGCGTTTTCACCCCATGATGCCGTTCCCAAATTAACTCGGTGAATACCTGTTGTTTCGTTTCCATCCGGATCGGTTTGGGCTAAACAGAATTCAATCTCAGTATCGGCACCAACCGCATTCGTGTTGTATCCTGGTGTGTTTAGCATTCTTCTAAAATCCTGATTCAGTACTTGAATTTGAGAAAGTACTTGCTCGTCGGTAATGTTTTCGCCCGTTCCGTAAGCATCGCCGTTATGAATAATATGCACTACAACCGGAATGGTGTAAACAGTTGTCGTGCTCTGAGCAGAGCGGTTTCCTGTAGCCTGTCGTTCGCGAATTTTTGCACTCATCCAGTTTTCAAAGGCTTCCTCAGTGGCTCGAGTGCTGTATTTTTGCTGTAAGGATGTTTCGTATTCGGTTGCCGCGCAACGGATTTTTCCAGTTGCGGTAGGCGTGTTGGTTGGATTAATTTCAACACCAAAAAGTTTATTTTTTGCTTTTGGCGTTTGTGCCCAAGCTCCGACAGTAACCAAGGCAAAAAAGTAAAGTAGTTTTTTCATGATGTGATTTTTTAGGAGGATTTGAAGTACTCCTTGCGATCTAAATTAGACGGCGAAACTATGATTTTCAGAAGTAGAACACAAATTTTAGAGGTAAATAAATTGATTTTATCGAAGTATAAGTGTTTTTTTGTTGCGTAATTGTTAAGATAATTCCTTAAAATTTTAGAATTTGTTTGATTTTTGAAACATCTGTCGAATTAACATAAAACAACTATTCATTCTGATTCGACAGCTAAAATCAGAAAGTAGATCCGTAACGAATTGACCGATGCCATGCATCGTTACGGATCAGCTATTTTCGATTTCTAACTGAAATTATTATCGATTGTAACAGTTGATATTCCTAGCTTTTTATGTATTGCGAAAAAATAGTGTTGATTTCCATTGTGCTTGCTTGTGGTTTTAATTCAAATAATGGCATAAACATCGGCTGCTTGTTTACAGCTTTCTCAATGTGCAGGTCTTTCCTTCGATTGTAAATCTCATCCCATTTCTTATTGATCTGTGCCCACAATTGCTTGTTGGCTTTCCACCAGTTTTGCGCAGCTAAACATTTGCTGTCGTCTACTTTTTTGTAGAAATCAAGTCCTTTTTCGCGTGCTAATAAAACATCGGTGCCTTTGTCGTCGCGAATTAATTTTTCATTGTCTTGTTCGTGTAACCAACCGTAGTTGGTAATCTCGTGAACATTTGTTCGTTTAAGTACATTGTAGTCGTTACGAACGGTGAATTCTCGGCGCGGCAGCGGAGCATCGGTGGTATTTTTCCAATACGATTTCCCATCAACATGCACCCAAGTAGCCGTGCCGGAGTAACGCGGACTGTCATCTACTTGATACACATTTTGCGTCCATTTTCCAGCAACATCCGATTTCTTCAATTGACTAAATTTCCACGTGTTGTCTTTAAAAAACTGATATGAATCGGTGTTTTCAAACAACCAATCCTGGCGCCAATGCTTTATAATCGTGGTATCACTAACAATAAGTAAATGCTGCATCACCACTTTCCCCGGTTTGTCTTCAAGTAACTCAACCCACTCTAAACCGTAGTCGTATTTTGTTTTTGAAGGCTTGTACAACGAGTCTTTACTGTAGCTGAATGTTTCCGCAAAATTGAATTTCACTTCGTAACAGCCACACATTTTCGTAATCGCAGCTTGGTCTTTTTCTCTTTTCGACTGTCCGAAGCCAGCAGCAAATACAAGTACTAGAATCGCAGTAATTAGATTTTGTTTTCTCATAAGGTGTAGAATTAATTTCTGCCAAAAATACTATTTCTATTTAGAATAAATAAAAATAAAGATATATTTGCGCAAAATTATTTAGAAAGAATCTAGACAATGAAGTATTTCGGATTGTTTTTGTTTTGGACAGCCGCCAGTGTTTTCGCGCAAAGCGACACAACAGCCGTACCTATGGAAGAGGTAATTGTAACCGGACAATTCTCGCCGCGAAGCATCCGAAAGTCGGTTTTCAATGTTAAAACAATTAGTCGCGAACAAATTAATGCGCTTGCAGCCGTTACGCTTGCCGATGTTCTCAATCAGTACCTGAACATCACAGTTACACCTTCCAATACCAGCGGTCGTTCTACAGTTTCGCTTTTTGGTTTAGACGGACAGTATTTTAAAATTCTCGTCGATAATGTTCCGCTGGTTTCAGAGAATGGTTTGGGGAATAATATCGATCTCACGCAAATAAATCTCGATTTAATTGAACGGATTGAAATAGTTGAAGGCTCCATGGGCGTCACGCACGGAGCAAATGCTGTTAGCGGAATTCTCAATCTTATCACCAAACGTAGCCAAGCCACCAAAACCACTATCGACGCTTCGGTTCAAGAAGAAACGGTTGGTCGCGAATACGGTTTAATGCACAAAGGAAGGCATATTCAACGTTTGCGTGTGTCTCAGCGATTCTCCGACGCTGTTTCTGGTGGATTTCTCGCGAATCGAAATATCTTCCGAGGTTTTCAAAATCAGTTTAAAGGAAAAAATCACGCAATTAACGACGGTTTACGCGGCTACGAATGGTTGCCAAAAACTCAAAATAATTTCGGAGTGTTTTTAAACTACAAACGTAATTCGCTGATAATTAATTACAAATTCGATTATCTGCTGGAAACTCTTTCTCTTTTTAATCGGGTTGTGTTTGCAGTGAACAATCCGCCGTTTGAACCAACTTTATTGTCGGCCGACACTCGTTTTCAAACACAACGACAATTGCATTTGGCACAACTGGGAAGTAACGTACTGGGAAAATATCCACTTGCCGTATCGTTTTCATACCAAAATCAGCGTCGCGATCGGTCAAATTTTCAATACAATCACAATACCGATAGCGAACAAGCGGCCGATACACGCAAAGATCAAGGTTCCGATTTGTGGTACAGCACCGGAACACTCAGCAAGATTCGTACAGGAAAACAAATCGAGCACCAATTCGGTTATGAAGCCGTTCGAAATCTCGGATTTTCTCTCGTAAGTGCCGAAAATAACTTGGAACAAGTTGTGGAAAAATCGATTTCAAACGCCGATTTGTTCTGGTCGGCCGAATCCGATATCACTCCAAAACTCCAAATCCGAACCGGTTTTCGCTATTCGTTTCAAGATCGTTTCGACAATCAAATAGCCACTTCGGCACAATTTAAAGTGCGTTTACACGCAAGAAGCGAACTGCGTTTCGGCTACGGGCGATCGTACCGAACTCCAAATTTTGAAGAGTTGTATTCGCAAATCATTTTCTCCGGACATTATTTTGTGGGCAACCCAAACTTGGTTCCAGAAACCAGTCACGCTGCCGATTTAGGTAATCAAACCCGTTACAAACTTGGAAATGTATCCATCCAATCGGGAATTCAAACGCAATTCCTTTTTGTAAACGATCGCATTAGTATGGCTTTAGTCGAAACGTCGCCCATGGTGAAATCAGAGTACATCAACATCAGTAAATATCAAATGCAAAATATTTCGATTACCAATTCCATGCAGTGGCAAAACCTGCAAGTTCAAGCCGGACTCTCGGTCATTGGTATTTCGCAAGAGTTACAAAACGGCGAGGCTATTTCTTCCGATACGTTTTTGTATTCCGTACTCGCTAATTTTTCGGCAACGTATCAATTCAAAAAAAGCAACAGTTCGTTTGCCGTTTTTTACAAATACACCGGTCGTCAGCAGCAATTTCAAGCAACCACAAATGAAGCTGGCGAAGCTACTTACGATGTAGCAACGCTATCCGATTTTGGTTGGTTGGATGCCACGTTTACCAAGAATTTTAAATCGGGCGTTTCGGTCGGAATTGGAGCTCGCAACATACTCGATGTGGGTAGCATCAATCAATCGAATCCGAATGCTGGCGGCGTTCACAGTGCGGGAAGCGGCGTGCTTTTGGGTTATGGAAGATCCTATTTTCTAAAATTATCTTATCTCCTAAATATATAACTATTTGACTATGAAAAATGTACTCAGTTTATTAACGCTCTTTCTGTTAGTATTTACAGCTTGTGAAAAAGACAATGATTCGGCAACGCAAAATGCCGTTGGTTTTGCAAACTCGCAGTTAAACTTAGTAGAAACTACCACAGATATTGTCCTGAATTTCGAATCAGCTACGGCAAAATCAGGAACACTAAATATTAATTTTACGGGCACGAATGCGGTTTTAGGAACCGATTTTAATTTCTCGATCGTTCCAACAGCAACGGGTAGCCTTGCAGTTCCGTACGAAACAGGTGCTACTACGGTTCGTTTTCAAATAACGCGACTAACACAAGCCATCGAAGGCCAAGCAAAATCGGTTGCCTTTCAAATTGTGGGAAGTTCCGATGCAAATGTTACGGTTGCAGCTGAAGCCGCATCGCTAGTAGCTAATTTTAATGAAGTTCCCGTAACCCAACTTACAAAAGCACCTGCTATTGGCGGACCCAACGTTCCGAACATCGTATATGTAGATTTAAGTTCAGGTGCCGAGTTACAAGTTCCGCGCGCATCGTTCGATTTAGGATTTTACAGCGGATCGGAGTTTCGCGTCGTCTTAAACGGCGCGTTGAAAATGGCAGCGAAACAATTGGCGGTAAACGACATTACGATTCCGCAAGAAATCGATTCGTCGGTTGCAGTAGGCGAGGGTGGTGGAACCGGAGTTGTAAATGGAAATCCGGTGTATGTTGATAATCCGGCTGGCGATTTAACGCAAACCGCTATTGCTGAGGTGGCTGCAAACGACGCCGACAATAAAGTATATCTCATTAACCGCGGTTTCGATATAGCAACAGCGGCGCCCGGAATTGGCAGCGTTAATGCATACGGAAATG
>JAIXTU010000164.1 GCA_027483785.1 Flavobacterium sp. | reverse complement strand
TATGGCGAGTACTTCAATCTCACGATTCATTAAAATCTCAACATCCAAACGCGCATTTTGGTCTTTAGGTCCGCAGAACGAAATCGCTGTTCCGCCCATGCCCGCACGTCCGGTACGCCCAATACGGTGAATATACGTTTCAGGTTGTTCCGGAAATTCAAAATTTATAACGTGCGATATATTGCTAATATCCAATCCGCGCGCCATCACATCGGTAGTAATCAAGCCTTTTATTTCCGATTCCTGAAACGCACGTATCGCATTCAAACGGTAATTTTGTGTCTTGTTGGAGTGTATGATTTCTATTTCAGCTTCAAAATCTTCGGCAAGTTTACCGTACACCAAATCGGCCATACGTTTGTTGTTTACAAAAATCAAATAGCGTTCAAACTCCTCTTTCTGAAGCAGATACTTCAGTAAATTCAATTTAGTATTGAAGTTCGGTAAATCGTAAACCCATTGCGTAATCAGTTCAATAGGTGTGCCGCTTGGTGCCAACGATACTTCTTCAGGATAATCAAAATAATCTTCCAGCATATCATCTACATCGTCGGTCATGGTTGCTGAGAAAAGGATATTCTGTCGTTTGCGTTTCATCATTGAGAAAATCGACGTAAGCTGCGGTTTAAAGCCTAAATTCAAAAGCTCGTCAAATTCATCAATAACAAGTTTGTTCACTTCATCCAAACGCAAAACGCCGTCGAGCGCCAAATCCATCACTCGGCCAGGCGTTCCCACCACAAGATCTACACCTTCGTAAATCGCCGTTTTTTGCGTATTGATGTTTACGCCTCCATAAATACCTAAACTTTTAATAGATAGGTACTTAGTGAGTTTTTCAACTTCGCCTAAAACTTGCACAACCAACTCGCGTGTCGGAACTAGAATCAGAATTTTCGGATTCAGCGATCGGGTAAACTGATACGTTTTCAAAACCGGAATCAAATAGGCTAAGGTTTTTCCCGTTCCCGTTTGGGCAATTCCCATCACATCGCGTCCAGAGCAAATCACCGAAAACGCTTCTTTCTGAATAGGAGTAGGGGTGCTAAATCCCAAGTCGTTTAGGGCGTTTTGTAAACCTGCAGTTAAGTTAAAATCTGAAAATCCGGACATCGCTAAAATTTTGGCAAAGATAGCTTTAATTTTTTGGGGGCAACCCGCTCTCCCCACGCAAATCCGAGCAAGCGGGTCGGGCTTTCGCTCATAGTCCTCGCGGCGTTGCCCTACCGGGACAACGCGCTGCGGGCTAATCCGCTCTATCCCTTGCCCAACAAACGTCCTTACGAATATAATTCACCTCTTTTAACGAATCATCTTAGTTCCGTTTTTACTCACACCCAAACCAAATAAGGCATAATCGTACTTCACCGGATCACTAGCATCAAACAAACGCAATTGTGTATCGAGTTCCAACAAAGCCTGCGCATCGTTTTGTTTTCGCTTCAATAGGCCCAACTCACGTGCGATACCGCCGGAATGTACGTCGAGCGGACAAGAAAGTTGCTGCATTTTAACGCGATTCCAAATTCCGAAATCAACTCCCGCGGCATCTTTTCGTACCATCCAGCGCAAATACATATTAATGCGCTTAGCTGCACTATTTTTCAGCGGGTCCGATACGTGTTTAAAGCTACGTAAAGCCGTGGCATCTTCAAAGAAAGCGGCGCGAAACCTGCTAATACACGTTTGCAAACGCTCTTCGTCGGTAATAAAGAAATTTTCTAAACTATCGTTTGTTTGATACAATCTGCGAAGCGATAAAATAAACTGCCTATAATCGAGTCCATTAAACGTTCGATGCACAAAATCATCGAGCTTCTGCTGCTGTTTCGAACTGCTGTTCATCACAAAATCGTAGGGCGAATTTCCCATTAAGTCCATCATTTTGGCACCCGATTTCAAAATCGACGCTCGGTTTCCCCAAGAAATGGTCGCAATCAAAAAACCAGCAATCTCAATGTCGGTACGGGATTCAAACTCATGCGGAATGCGAATCGGATCGGCATCAATAAAGTCGCGCCGGTTATATCGTAATACCAGTTCATCAAGATAATCCTTCATTAAATCGTGTTCCATAATTCTTTTCCTCAAACGGGCAACAATCACCGCTGTTTATGACCTGAATTTTGATTAATTTCTTTCGAGTAAAATCCGTCTTTCAATTGATTTGTTCTCAATTGCGGAATGATGTTCAATTGCTGTTTAAAAAGTTCGATGACGTTTACATTCGTGCACGGCAATGGGCCATCACCAGTTCCGTAATAAAAAAAGTTTGGCTTAGGCGAGTAATAGTTTAAATTTCCTTCCGTAAAACGCTCAAAACCAACTTCGTAATACTTCGAATTGGGCTCAGGAATAACAAGTTGTTCCACATGTATTTGTTCAGACTTTTGCATGTGTTTGTTTGCTGTAAACGATTTAAAATCAATAAGAAACGCAATTGCAATCGGACAAACAGCTGAAAAAACATACCCTAATCGATAGAGTTGCGGCTGTAGCTTTATTCTATTGAAAACGGCCGTAATCAACCATGCAGTAAGGAATAAAAAGTCGATTAAGAAAAAACGAAATTGCGGCGAACTAACAAACACAACCGTAAAATGCACTAAAGCAAACAAATACGCAATTCGGTAATTTCGTATCGTTCGAAATTCGAGCGTAAAAGGTGTAATCAAAAAAAGGAGCACAATGCCTTTATTAAAAAAACCGTCGATTCCTGAAAATTGAATCCAAACGACAAATTTTTCTCCTAATGAAAGCGTTTGGTAGTTCGGAATCGCCAAAAATTCGTGATCGGCAATCATCCGATTTATGAATTGCAACAAACCGTCCGGCATCCGCCAATCAACATTTAATCCACCAAAAGCAAACGGATAGAACGGAAATCCCGTGAGCAAAGCGTTCTTTGCCAGCCAAATCAAACCGAAACAGCTTCCAACAGCGGCAGCAAATCCGAAATTCTTATTCTTTAAAACGAGTAGCACAATCAAAGTCGCCGACAAGGGTGCAACTGTGATTTTCACAAACGTGATGAAAATCAACAAAATCATCGCCAATTTGCTTTGTTCAGTAAGCTGATTTTCAGAGCATAGAAATAGAAACAAAGCGATTTGTCCGAGAAGCATTACCGGAAAATCGGGCGATGGTGCATTGATGAATTGAAAAGTCAAGGCATTGAAAAAAAGCAAGGCACCAATCCAATGAAAACGCTTGCTGTCGCGAAAGCGCTTTTCAAATTCCAGAAGAAAGTACACGCTACAAACCAACAGTAAAAATCCATTGATGTCGTTTAAACGATTCGTCCAAAAGTGGAAGTTAAAACCCGCTTGCAGCACCTGCCACGGCGAACTCTGGCCGAATGATACGTTAAAATTGGCAAGTCCGGGCACAAATCCGTATTCATTTATCCACTTTATAGTTTGGATGTAATAACTTTCGTTATCGAGAATTAATGGCGCTAAAGCCGATTTAAATAAGGCTGCTACTAGAAGCAGCAACAAACTTAGTTTTCCTAATTTTGGCAATTGCTTGATTTGCAAGATAAAGTCGCGCCATTTTGCTTGAGCAGTAGTTGAATATCGATACAGCAAAAACGCGTTTAGTGCAACATTCCCTAAAAACACTTCGAATCCGAGCGGTATGGCAAATGCCAAAATGCAGAGTAAGGCCGTTTGCCCGACAATTCCCAAAATAATAGCTATTGGAAGAGTCGTATTTCGGAATCGAAAAATTCGTTCAATCGCTATTCCGGTGCCGAGAAAACAGCAGAAAAAGAATAGCCAACTGAGTAGAATTAATAGCATTTAAATCAGAATTTTACCGTCGGAAATAACCAACTTTCGGTCGGCCATTTCAGCGAGTTCTTCGTTGTGCGTTACAATTACAAAAGTTTGTCCGAACTCTTTTCGCAAGTCAAAAAACAACTGATGCAAGTGTTTCGCGGCTTTGGTATCTAGGTTTCCAGAAGGTTCGTCGGCAAAAACCACGGCTGGTCGGTTAATGAGTGCTCGCGCTACAGCTACTCGTTGCTGTTCGCCACCTGAAAGTTCGTTAGGTCGGTGTTGTAAACGTTCGCCCAAACCTAAAAATTCGAGCAAACGCGTAGCTTCTTTTTCTGCCTCGGCAGTTTTAGTTTTACCAATAAATGCGGGTAAACAAACGTTTTCAAGCGCCGTAAATTCGGGTAAAAGTTGGTGAAATTGAAAGATAAATCCCAAAGATTGGTTGCGGAAGTTTGCCAAATCCCGGTCGTTCATTTTCAAGACATCGACATCGTTGATTCGAAGTTCGCAATTCGCTACACTCGTGTCGGCCTTGTCGAGAGTTCCGAGAATTTGCAGTAAGGTCGACTTTCCCGCGCCACTTTGCCCGACGATAGCTACAATTTCTCCCGCAGCTATCTGTAAATCAATGCCTTTTAAAACGTGTAAGTTGCCGTACTTCTTATGAATATGGGTTGCCCGAATCATACCTAAATTTTGCTGCAAAGTAAGAAAGTTTTACAGCTTTACACCTGATAAAGTTTCGTTAAACGAAAACGGCGCGCAAGAGGCTCGGTGTACCTTTGTGGGTAAATATTTTTGTTATGCGAAGATTGATTTTATTGCTGCTGACGATTTTAACTACTTCATGTCATTCGCAATCCAATTCCAAACCACAACCTATCAAGAAAGATCAAAATATGGAACTAGCAACTTTTGCAGGCGGCTGTTTTTGGTGTACCGAAGCCGTTTTTTTAGATTTAAAAGGCGTTAAGTCGGTGCAATCGGGTTATACCGGTGGAAAACGCCCAAATCCGACGTATGAGCAAGTTTCATCGGGCGCTTCCGGACATGCCGAGGCGATTCAAATTGAGTTCGATCCTTCGGAAATATCTTACGAAGAGCTGTTGGAAGTGTTTTTTGCCACGCACGATCCAACAACACTAAACCGTCAGGGCGCCGATGTGGGGACACAATACCGCAGCGAAGTGTTTTACCACTCCGATGCGCAAAAAGAAGCTGCTGTAAACTACATCGCTCAAATGACCGCTGCGCTAACTTTTAAAGATCCGATTGTAACGAAAGTAAGTGCCGCACAGCCTTGGTATCCTGCCGAGGATTATCACCAGAATTACTACAAGCGCAACACCTCACAATCGTATTGCCACTACGTGATTACACCTAAAGTAGAAAAAGTACGCAAAGTTTTTAAAGACAAGTTGAAGTCGTAAGGTGTTGTTTGGCATAGCGTTTGAAATTAGTATTGAAAAACCTGTGATGAACTTAGCTTCCATTTCGACCACAAAACGCTTGTTGTTTTGCATTCTTTTGGATGTCGTCGGAACCTTATCGTATAGTTTGCCTGTGTTGGGCGAGTTGAGCGACATTATTTGGGCACCAATAGCGGCCATTTTGTATCGAAAATTGTTTTCTGGTGCAGGCGGTTGGTTGGGTGCCGGAGTCGTTTTCTTAGAAGAATTGCTGCCTTTTAGTGACGTAATACCCACATTTACACTTTCGTGGATCGTAACAAACGTGTTTTCGATTCAGCCTCGAACGTTGAATAAAAGCGCTTAAGATTTTGTATCGGCTTTGAACAACAAATTGAAACTGAGCTGTCGGATTAATTTTCTTCCGAAAGGAAAAAAGAACTTCGATTGTCCGAAAACCCATCCAATTCCCATCAGCATGAAAGGATAGAGTGGAAGCACTAAAACGAGAAGAACGATATAGTACAAAAACAGTCCTAAATTTTCTTGACTTAATGAAAGATATTCCATTAGTGCTTTAGAAATTCGAGCCGCAGACGTTCCTGTAATCGCGAAAACAACGAGCACGACGAAGAGCTGCACATTCGAACGAATTCCCCATTTTTCTTTTAACCGCCTCATTGAAATCTGTGTGGTTGAAAGGTTCCTAACGAAATTTTGTTTTGCAGTTGAAAATAGGTTAAATAATTAAAAAGCAAATAATTAACCTCGTATCCGTAGTTGATTTTTGGATCGTAATCAATTTGCATCAAAAATAAGTTTCCACTGCCTTGAGTAGCTGCTTTAATGTTCCATTGCTGCACCCAAACCTGATTTCGTGCTTCCAAATACGACTGAGAATAGTAACCGCGTGGTGCGGCACGTAGCAACCAACTGTTGAATCCGGGATCGAAAATTACTACTTCGTATTCCAGACTATCGTTTGCTATTCGAATGGTATCGTTTACAGCTTTCGCGGAAGCACCGTTATTTATATTGCCACTGCTGCAGTAGGTACAAACTACC
>JAIXTU010000027.1 GCA_027483785.1 Flavobacterium sp. | reverse complement strand
CCGAAGCGCTTGATTTTGGTATTGAAGAGTATTTTTATAGTGGTTCGTATTGCTTTATTGAATGGCCAGACAAAACGCCAAATTTGATTCCGAATTCCAATACGTTGATTTCGATTGAATTATTAGGAAACGGCGATCGGAAGCTTCAAATCAGGAATTAAAAAAATGTAAACATTCGTTAAATACATCTATCGGATTGTTTAATTTAGGGCGGCCTAAGCAAATGCACTATGTCGATTACACCTTTTACGCACCAACAGCTACTTCCGCAAGAAGAAAAGCTCGAAATAAGCAAGCAAAAAAGCGAATTGTTTATTGGAATTCCGAAGGAAACGCGTTTTCAAGAACGTCGGATTTGCTTGACACCTGATGCTGTAAATTCGTTGGTTTCGCACGGACATCGCGTTATATTGGAAGCGGGCGCTGGCTTGCACTCTTCGTACAGCGATAAAGAATATTCAGATGCTGGCGCGGAAATTACGCACGATACCAAGAAAGTGTTTTCGTGTCCGATGATTTTAAAAGTGGAACCGCCAAGCATTGAGGAAATTGAGATGATGAAACCCGATAGCTTACTGATATCGGCTGTGCAGTTAAAGACGCGTCGAAAAGAGCATTTTGAAGCGTTACAGAAGAAGAAAATCACAGCTTTGGCTTTTGAATTCATTAAAGATTCGGACGGTTCGTACCCAGCAGTAAAGTCGTTAAGCGAAATTGCCGGGACAGCTTCGGTTTTAATTGCAGCCGAGTTAATGATCAACGATACATTAGGAAAAGGTTTGTTATTTGGCAATATTACGGGCGTTCCACCAACGGATGTGGTTATTATTGGTGCGGGAACTGTGGGCGAATTTGCAGCAAAAACCGCCACAGGCTTAGGCGCAAATGTAAAAGTATTCGATAATTCGATTACGAAATTACGCCGATTACAAAACAATTTAAATGTTCCGATTTTTACCTCGACCATTCAACCCAAAGCACTTTTAAAAGCCTTGCGCCGCACGGATGTTGCCATTGGAGCTATGCGCGGCAAAGACCGTTGTCCGGTTGTTGTTACCGAAACCATGGTTGAACACATGAAAAAAGGAGCCGTGATTGTTGATGTGAGCATAGATACCGGCGGATGTTTTGAGACTTCTGAAATAACTTCGCACGAAAAACCCACTTTTGTCAAGTACGATGTTATTCACTATTGTGTGCCAAACATTCCGTCGCGATACAGCAAAACGGCATCGTTATCGATTAGCAATATACTTACACCCTATTTACTTCAAATTGCCGAAGATGGCGGTATTGAGGCCGCAATTCGTTGCGATCAAGGATTGAAACACGGCGTGTATTTATATCACGGAATTTTTACAAATAAAACCGTTGCCGATTGGTTTAGTTTTGCGTACAGCGACATTAATTTGATTGTATTCTAAGTATTGAATGTGAGCTGATTAAATAAGCTGTATTGGATATTTTGTTTAATTGATCTATAGTTATTTTAATCGCTCGGAAATCCTTGCAAGGGCGTTGTTAAATTGTACAAAAAGCAGCACGAAGCACGTATTTATTTAAGCTATTTTTGCAAAAAATATCAGCATGAAGTTTTACCAACGTTTGGCCTATTATTTATTTGGATGTACCATCGGCGCCATTTTCGTGTATTACATGATTGGCGGGAAAGATGTGGGTTGTTCGTATTTTCCGAATGCACGTGTTTTGAAAGACATTCGCCGTAAGCCAGCCGTTTATAGCGATTCGGCTCGTATGCAAATGAAAGTTTTAAAGATTGATACGTCAGATGTTCGGAAAATCATGACGTATGGCGACGTTGATTTTGGACGTAGTAACAAACCAACTCAGGGCGGAAAACTCTATATTGTTGAAGGTCGAAACAACCAAAACGAACCGATTGAAGTTGCTGTAGTTAACGGATCGGAAAAAGTTCTGATAAAATCGTTTACTAAATTGAAATAATGTTCCTTTTCGTGCGGACGTATTTTCGTGCACCTATTTGCGTGAGGGATTGAAGCGGCATCCCCCAATGACAATTGGGGATACAGCGGAAAGCCCGACGGCGCCCTTACGGTATTGGCTAAGACAGTTGCGCCGGCACGCCCAAATCCAAAAAAAAGCCTCAAATAAAAAGTATTTGAACGATTGTTAAAGTAGTTTTTTGGCTGCCGAAATGCCGTATTTTTGAACGAAACAGCATTTACGATATGCCCAAGCGAACATCTATAAAAGACGTGACGGATCTGGAAGATTTAAACGATTTGAATGAAATTGTACACGATAAGCGTGTGAATAAGCGAGATAATTCAAAAAAAGAGCGTCGTAACCGTCATTATGTCAAGGCTTTAATAAAATCACAACTGCGAAATCCGGAAACCGAAAATTAGTATGGCGAACGCCTTCTCTAGCCTATGAACCTGAGTTCGATTAAAAATCTTTGTCAGAACGCTTGAAATGAAAAGATTGTGAAATCAAATTGCAACCGAAATGAACAACTTCCAGGCTAAACAGATTAACGGCTGCTTACTTCGTTTGATTTTTTTGCGATACTATAGTATCCCAATAAAAATCTGCCTCGTAATCAACCATTTATCTGTTTCCTGACTTCAATTTTTAAATCGAACTCAGGTTATGATTAAAATTGCGTTTGATCCGATTTACGCCCATCCTTTGCCGGAAAATCACCGGTTTCCGATGTTAAAATACGAGCTTATTCCGCAGCAATTACTGCACGAGGGAACTTGTTCTGAAACACACTTTTTTAGACCGCTGCCTTGTCCGGAAGAAGTGGTTTTATGGACGCATGAAAAGGCGTATTACGACAAGCTGATTCATCAGGAATTGAGTGCGTCGGAGCAAAGAAAAATTGGTTTCCCACAATCGCTCGAACTAACGTTTCGAGAACTAATTATTACTCAAGGAACCATCGATGGAGCGGTTCATGCGATTGCGCACGGAGCGGCTTTAAATGTGGCTGGCGGAACGCATCATGCCTTTGCAGAACGCGGTGAAGGATTTTGTTTGCTAAACGACATGGCGATAGCTGCTAACTATTTGTTGCGCAAAGGTTTACGCAAGAAAATAATTATCATCGATTTGGATGTTCATCAAGGAAACGGAACTGCGAAATTGATGGAAAACAATACGCAAGTATTTACTTTTAGCATGCACGGCGCTGCAAATTACCCGTTTCATAAAGAAAAATCAGATCTAGACGTCGGTTTAGCCAACAGAACTACGGGTGCGACGTATTTATCGATTTTAAACGAAACACTGCCGAAATTACTCGATGATGTACAGCCTGATTTTGCGTTTT
>JAIXTU010000182.1 GCA_027483785.1 Flavobacterium sp. | reverse complement strand
GGTTTTTAGATTAAAATTCTACCCTACTCCGTCAATAAATGTTTCTACAAACGAAACAATCTTATTGAGTATTCTCTCCGAAATTTTTGCGCGCTCTTTTAAGCTTGGTCTTTCATTTGCAAGTGCAATAACCTCATCGCGTAATGGTAGCTTTTGCGTAAATAAGTACTTACCAATCGTTTCTTGTAATTTATCGGCATCTAAATTTTCATCTTTACTAATGGTATCAATGGCATTTTGTTTTTCTTCATTCCAAAAGGCATCAAAATATTCCTGCATGGTGTCTACATCGGTAATTAAAGGTAGATTCTCAATCATGAATTTTTCAATGAGTTCTTTTTTACTTCTGAGCTGAGTTTCTGCTGCCATTATATCCGAAATAGCTTTGCGCTGCTTTTCGTGTTCGCTCGGTTTAGCATCCCGTAGTTTCGCCAACAATCCTAAAATATAAGCAACGTTAATTTCATCGCGACGAATTAACTCAATTTCAAAATCAATATCGTTTAGTATTGAAACTTCTTCTTTGTTGTTTTTTACGCGGTCGCGAATGTCGAGGTACTTTGTTTTATAGTCTTCAAACTCCTGTTCATCAATGGGTAGTTCATCAAATGAAAATTCGGTGAACGTTCCCAGTACATTTTTAATACGTAATAGTTCCCGAAAAGTCTTTACAAATTCGAGTTCCTCAGTTTCGGATGGTAGTTCATTTACACTATCAACCGTAGGCACTAAATCAATGAGTTTTTGATACGTGGTTGTAAATTTTTCAACGTAATTTTCAAAAGGCTCTATGATAATTTCCTCAATAGCTTCTTTATTCGAAAACAAAGTAATAGCTTCATCGGTTGCCTCTTTTAAGTTTCGAAAGCTCACTACATTTCCTTGTGATTTTAAATCGTCGAAAATTCGGTTAGTTCGAGAGTACGCCTGAATTAAGCCGTGATGTTTTAGGTTCTTATCGACATAGATGGTATTTAACAACTTGCTATCAAAGCCTGTTAAAAACATATTTACAACGAGTAAAATATCAACTTGTTTATTCTTTACTCGTTTGCCTAAATCATTGTAATAGAGATAAAACTCATTTGTCGAATAATTGGTTTTAAACAAAGTGTTATAATCTGCAATAAATTCGTCTAGTCTGTCTCTCGTATGTTGTGTATCGTATTCCTCGCGAGGTTCTGAAACAAAATCTTCAAAATCTTCATCAGGAATAAAACCGCTTGCATCTTCGTCGAGTTGGTTAGCTTGGTACGAATATATCGTTGCAATATTTAGCGGGTTCTCAAGGCTACTATTTTTCTCCTTAAAAAGCTTATAATATTTGATAAGCGTTTTAACGTTTGGTGTACAAAAAATAGCCGTAAACTTTCGGCTGTGAGTTTTTCGATCGTGGTTTTCAATAATGTAATCTACTATACTTTCCAGTCGTTGAGGTGCTTCCATAACCTCAGCTTTATTAATCGCGTCAACTTTTATGTCTTTTATCCCTTCTTTACTTTTAAAAGTACTGATATACTCGATAGAGAATTTTAAAACATTACGGTCGCGGATGGCATCTGTAATAACGTACTTATGTAGGCATTCATCAAATAAATCTTTGGTTGTACGCTCGCCGTGTACGTTTTTTACTGAATTATCTTTAAAAATTGGTGTTCCTGTGAAACCGAACATTTGGCAATTATTGAAATACTCTTTTATCCGCTTATGTGTATCTCCGAATTGCGAGCGGTGGCATTCATCAAAAATGAAAACAATTCTTTCGTCTTTGAGATTCTCCATTCGAGCTAAATACTTTTGTTTTAGAATAGCGGTGTTTAGTTTCTGAATGGTCGTAACAATGAGCTTGGTATCGTCGTTAAATTGCTTAACGAGCTTGCCTGTGTCGTTTGTACCATCAATACTACCATCTGAAAAGCTGTTGAACTCTTTAATGGTTTGAAAGTCTAAATCTTTACGGTCGACAACAAAAACGACTTTTTTAACACCTTCTAAATTTGTTAAAATCTGACTGGTTTTAAAAGATGTTAGGGTTTTTCCAGAGCCTGTAGTATGCCAAATGTAGCCGTTTTTGGTAGTTGTTTTAACGCGCTCAATAATGGCTTCGGTAGCGTAGTACTGATATGGTCGTAATACCATTAGCGTATTAGACGTGTTTAAAACAATGTACTTGGTTATCATTTTCGATAACTGGCACGGTTCTAAGAAAGCTGTAGCAAACTCGCTTAATTGCGTGATGAGGTTGTTTTTTTCGTCTGCCCAATAAAAAGTTTGTTTGAATGAGCGCGCTTTAATCGGGTTATTTGCATAATACTTTGTATTAACGCCATTACTGATAACAAATAGCTGAATGTATTGAAACAAGCCCGCACCTGAGCCGTACGAATGCCGTTCGTAACGGTTGGTTTGATTAAACGCCTCTTTGAGTTCTAAACCGCGTCTTTTCAACTCGATTTGTACCAATGGCAAACCATTTATCAGTATAGTTACATCGTAGCGGTTGGAATATTTACCATCGATAGTAATTTGATTTGTAACCTGATACTCATTTTTGCACCATTGTACCGAATTAATTAGATTAACAAAACCCGTTGAACCATCGTCTTTAGTGTAAGTTATTTTGTCGCGCAATTGTTTGGCTTTCTCAAAAATGTTGCCTTTAGATAAGTCGTTAAGAATTTGCTTAAACTCTTTGTCGGAATATGTACTCTTGTTGTGCTTTTGCAACTGGGCTTTTAAGTTCTCGATAAGCTGATTTTCATCGGCTATAACTACCTTTTGATAACCTAATTCGCGCAATTGTGCTACTAAATTCTCCTCTAAAATGTACTCTGGCTGTTTTGTCATTTTTGACTTTTTCGTTAAGAAATGATTTTAGAAATTATAAAAATGTTTTTATCTATCTTTGCAATTGAAAGTAATCGCAGCAGTAAAAATAGTTTTTTTAAGATATATTGGATTGGGCATTTCCTGATCGGCAACAAACCTTGGTCACTATACCGAGGTTTTTGTTTTTAAGGAAACTTCTTAAACACCGAAATTTTACTTGCAATGATCTCATAAGCTCTATTATTTTGTTCAGGTCTTAAATAACTTAATCCAATGGGTCTAGCTATTAAGTCTGCAATTTGTAAACCGCTGGAATTTGTTTTTTTATCTGCTAATAAAAATTTGTAATATATAGTACCAAAATTTACTTGCCTATATCCAAATTGCTCATTTTTGCTACAAATTCTCAAAAATTCAAGTTCTAATTCTCTGTCTTCTCTTTCGCCTCTTTTTTCAAAAACAATGGTAACTTCTTTACCTTCCTGACCGAGATCATTTAACTGGGCGTTAATTCGCTCTAGTCCAAAT
>JAIXTU010000062.1 GCA_027483785.1 Flavobacterium sp. | reverse complement strand
TATAGGTCTGCTTTTTTTATTGACACTGATATACTTCGTAATACCAAATAAAATCTTTGATATTGTTTGAGTATATATACAATAAACATAATCAAAATGAAATCACTTCCAACACACATTCAAGAAAATCTTAATCCTAACGATAATCAAACTCTTTCAGAGAAACTTATTCCCGAAGAAAAAGAAACGAAACAAGTTGTTCCTACCAATGAAAAAGAATCGGGTTTAGGTAGCTTAATGAATATGGCAATTGGTTCTGCCGAAGAAGAGAAAGACGAATAAAAAGAAAAATCCAGCCCGTGAGCTGGATTTTCATATTTCAATATATGTTCTTATAATCCCAAAGCTCCTTTTGAAGCTAACAGATTATCTAAGAAAACATCTAACGTATTTGACTTATCCAATAAGGAAAAAGAGAAATTTCCCTCGTATTTCTAGGTTAGTTTGTAAATCTGCTTATTCAAAACGATCGCATTGTTTGTAGCCGTTCTCCAAGCCGTCAAATCAGTAGAGGACATCTTATACCTTTTATATTATAAATGGATAAATACTTATTCAATAGATTTGAATGAGGCGGTGATTGTTTGACTAACCCAGCTATCTTAATTTGGTCATTATCAAAAGTTGTGGTGTAGTTAGGATTTTGTTTTAGTTCTGGATACGTTCTTGTATCTAATCGAATTTCAGATGTTTTGGATTTGATATACAAGTCTTCGCCTTCTTCGTATTCTTCATAACCTAACTTGTAAACTATGTCTAATACCTTTTCTAAGCTATGTGCTTTTTTAATATTGGTGAGAAATGTTTCCGATACGACATAATAAAAATCTTCGGTTGCTACATTTTTAATTACAGGATAATACCTTTCATCCTATCTATCAAAATATTTGCTTCCATTTACCGCTAATTCATTATTTAAGAATTTGCCTTTATTTTTTGTTACTAATTTGTAGGTATCTGGTAATTGTGTGAACTCTCCTGATAACATCGAAATCTGTATAGGCTGTTCATCAGCAAAATGAACTGATTTCTTAGAAGCAACTGAATCAATATCGTAATGAGTGATTTCCTTGTAAACGGCATGGTAAATTTCAGGTGCTTTGAAATGCTACTTTAGGACCGTTGCTGATAATTCTGGTGTGATTGGAAAGATAAACTTTTCCTAAGAGCTTATCTTTGAGATAGACATTGATGCCAATACAATGGCGGCACCGAACCGAATTCGATTTCTCATTTTTGTGCTAATTATGGATTTATAAATTGTTTAAATAAAACAAGCGCAGACAAGTACCATGCTAAATCCAGAATTACCACACACTACAAATGCCATAGCACAAGCCACGTCATAACTGGCGTACTTGTATACATTGTTTGCATTTGTAATCCTGAGGCTGAGCCTCAGTGTGGTAATTTGGATTTTAGCAATAATGCGTGGAGCACGAATATTTTATAAAACTACTATAAATAAAAGGTACGAGGCGGAATAATCCGAGAGGAGGATTGTTTAATTTCTTTAAAATATTATGTAATATTTCTACAAAGCATATAGTTTTTTTTGCAATTTGTATAACTTGCGTTTTTTTATTAAATGGGGTATTTTGGTTTAGACTTATTCTCCGGTGCTGGCGGTATGTCCGTTGGTGCAATTTCTGCTGGTGTAAAAGTTAAATATGCTATAGAAATAGACAAATACGCATCTCTTACATATAGATTAAATCATCCCGGAACAAATCTTATTAATGCTGATATAAGAAATATACAGCTCGATAAAAAAATATGGGATAAACGGGACGTTAATATTTTGTTTGGAGGGCCTCCTTGCCAAGGCTTTTCTACTTCAAATCAAAAAACGCGTAATAGAGAAAATCAGAATAACTGGTTATTCGAGGAATTTTTACGTTTTACAAAAGAACAATCGCCTGATTGGGTGATTCTTGAAAATGTTAAAGGGTTATTAGAAACAGAAAACGGATTTTTCTTCGAAAAAATTCGAAACGAGTTACACAAATTAGGCTATACTACAAATTATGCCGTTTTAAATGCGGCTGACTTTGGTGTACCTCAAATAAGGAAAAGAATTTTTTTAATTGGTTCTAGACATGGAATAGAATTTCAATTTCCTTCACCGAAAACTACAAACTATATAACTGTAAAAGATTCTATTTCTGATTTACCATCACTTGCCAGTGGTGCAAATCAAATCGAATTGGATTATAAAAATAGTTCTGAAAATTTATATCAAAAACAAATTCGTTCAAACTCAAAAAAATCAATTAATAATCTTGTGACATCCAATAACAAAATCGTACTTGATAGGTATAAGCACATACCTCAAGGTGGTAATTGGGAAAATATTCCAAAAGAATTAATGAGCAGCTATAAAGATTTTACTCGTTGTCATACTGGAATTTATCATCGTTTAAATGAATCACGACCATCAGTTGTCATAGGGAATTACAGAAAAAATATGTTAATTCATCCTTGGGAAAACAGAGGATTAAGCGTTAGAGAGGCGGCAAGGATACAATCATTTCCTGATACATTTCACTTTTTTGGGAGTATTGGATTTCAGCAACAACAGGTTGGGAATTCTGTACCACCATTATTAGCAAAAGCAATTTTTGAAAAAATTTTAAGTTATTAAACATGAATCTTAGTAGTCATAAAAATAATATAGAAACTTGGTTTTTATCAAGAGAAGAAAAAGATTTTCCAGAAGATGGAAATAATTATATATCAAAATATTTAGAAATAAAACAAGCTTTAAAACCTGTTCATAAACAAGTGACGGCTGGAGCAGATCAAACGGATGGTACATCTTTAACCTGGCACGATGAATCTCATATAAATACAGTTATTAAACAAGCTTCGAGACTTTTAAGTTATTCAGGTGTAAATATTACTCCCTACGAAGTGTTTGTGTTGTTAGTAGCTATTCAGATTCATGATATTAAAAACATTGAAGGAAGGGAGGAACATGAAACCCGTGCTACTGAAATATTTAGCGATTTAAATATTTCAGGATTAATTGACGGTATCCTATTAAAAAATATTGGTTTTATTGTGAATTGTCATTCTGGGCATATCACTATTGGTGATAGGAAACAAAAAGATAAAATTAATTTATTGAGCCCAGAACTGTTTAGGGGTGAGAAAATTATACATTTAAGATTTTTAGCGGCAATTTTAAGATTAGCGGATGAGTATGCGGATGAATCGGCAAGAGCTATGAGCTTCTTGCTAAAAATAGATAAAATAAAGGAAGGGAGTATAATACATCAAAAGCATGCACAATGTCTCGCTTCGGTAGATATTGAACCTAATACGGGAAAAGTTTATTTTGATTATCATTTAACAGTTGAAGATTCCTTAGAAAAGTTTCCAAAATACATAAAAGAGAAAGAAACCTATGAAGATATTTACTTACTGGATGAAATTTTCGAAAGAACAGTGAAATCTCATTATGAAACGGTTTATTGTATGAGATATTT
>JAIXTU010000005.1 GCA_027483785.1 Flavobacterium sp. | reverse complement strand
CCTCCCGGACAAATTCCAGTGGAAAAAGCGGGAGTTGTTGTAACTACTGGAATTGGATTCACGGTAACCGTAACAACATTAGAAAATTGGATGGTACTGTCAGAAGTACAACCAACACGTAATCTAAAGGATGTAGTAACGGTAATGCTTCCAGCCGAAAGCGTTGCGGGATTTGTTTGACCCGAAATATCAACAATATTTGAAGTAAAATTATCGGTCGATGATTGCCACTGATATTCGCTATTTAAACCTATCGAATATCCTGATGCAGTAACAACCGGTGTGCCTGAATTACAGAGCGTAGGCGTTGTGGTTGCTGCTGTACCTCCTGTTGCTGTTGTACAAGCTACAATACTGACTTGCTTGAAACCTAAACTTGGGTTGCTTGGACGTGTTGTACAATCAACATCTGTGGGAACAAAAGTAGTTAAATCGGCCCCAGCAGTACTCATTGTTTGATTAGCTACAACAATTTGAGGACGCAAGTCGGTTGCAGAAGCAAAAACAACATTAGAACTGATTGAGTTTGCATCTTGGCCTATTGTGGTTTGTAAACCAGCTAAATCAGTTACATCTGTACCCGTTGCAACAGCTAGCGAACCTACTTTTGCAAACTTCGCTTGTGTACCTGAAGTAAAGTAACTGTTGTTATTGAGCGTAAGATTGGTATACGTACTGTAAGCAAAACCAATTGCATAAGAACCAACTCCTAAAGTCGTTGCAGTTCCAGAGACCGCTGAATTTACGATAACGTTGTTTCTAATATCGACAGTTGGATTAGTACCGCCAACTGCTATACCAAAATTCCCTTGGTTACCAAGGGTTTTAGAACCAGCCATTGAAATGCTGTTGTGATAAACGCGCGTTGTACCAGCTCCTCCGCCTAAAAAGATAGAGGCTCCGAAATCACCATCAGTACCATTCGCAAATGTATTAGTAATAGAATTATTTGCGATAAGATTCGAAGAACCAACTGTAGTTATTGGACAAACAAAAATTCCAGTCGCAGAATATGTCGATGCACCGTTGATATTATGAATAATGTTATTAGTTATCGTATAGTTTGTTACTTCATTACCGGTGAATGCTGTTGCAGTAATGGCAACACCACCTAAAGCAATACCAAATCCATCGGCAGTTGTACTCGTTGGCAAAACATTTGCAATAGTATTTGCATCAATAATTAGATTATCTTCAAAACTAGCTGCAATACCAGAAATACCAATCTGCTGCGTTCCAGTCGCATCAATCTTGTTTAAACGAATGACATTACCTGTGTTTTTATTTGAAATGCTACTACCGGTAATAGCTATACCGTTTTGCGCCTGACGAAGTTCGTTATTTACAAATTGGTTGTTATTATTTCCGGAACCAGGAAGAATTTGAGCAACTCCGATACAAGCTCTTGTCGTATTTTTAGCTTGGCCAACTAAAATAAGGTTGCGAATAATGTTATTGTTGGCTCCGTTTGTCGCAGAACTTTGTATACCAATGACTGAAGATAATGTACCCGTATTGGTGTTTGAAATCGTTAAATCGCGACTTGCTTGAACCAAAGGACAAACCGAGTTTACCGTTGATGAAATAGAACCGTCGATGATAACTCGATCAGCTGCATTCAACACAATGATTCCTGTCGCAGACGAACCTGTTATTGTCGTTGCTGCATTTTGAGGCTTTATGGTTATGGTGTGCGGAGCCGCAAATTCATTAAGAGTAAACGTTCCATTTTCACCTGTAAGATTAGCATTAATCTGTAAAGTAATGTCACCATTTACAAAATTGTTGTTGATAGTATCGAACGCACCTCCCGCTAAAGTAAGTGAAGGATAATCACAACCTGTCGGACAAACTGTTCTTAAGCCAGAAATAGTAAATTGCACATTGAACTGATTTATGATCCCTCCGATTGGAAAAGCGCTCGAAGTTAAAGCAACACTGCTAGGTACAGCAGCAAACAAGCCACTATTAATGCCTACATTCGGAGTTGTAGCGTTGTCTTGTGCAACAACAAAATATTGGATAACATCTCCTCCGCTGATGCTTCCTGCATTAAGCAATGCAAAATTCATAGTGAAATCGAATGGCGAAGTAGTACCGTTAGCTTCAACAAATTTCCATCCTGTTGCGTCATTGGCGTCGGTGCTTTTTTTGAAATACAAACGAGGGCGAGTACCAAAGGTAGTATTTATACCAGACAGGTCGGTAATGGTGATGCCTGAAACTGGAATACTTACTTGAGGAAGATTTGATGCCAGATTTGTGTATGAAATTACCGGACCGATTAAATCAAGTGGTGTCCCTGCAAATTCAAATGCCCCGATATCAGGAGTCGTAGCATTTCGAGTAGCACCAGCAAAATCGGTAGTAACACCACTTACTGTAGTACCACCACTTTCTAACTGCGTTGCAATTGAAGTGTTAATATTTAAGAAATTAGCGTTTGCACCGGTAGTACTTGCGAACGTAACATTCTCCGAAATAGACGCGCTATCTCTAGAGGCTACTCTAGTTCTATAAGCTGATATTGTTTGATCAGTATTCGTGCCATCAGCAAAAATAACATTACTTGCACTTGGCGTTCCCGCAAAGAAATTATTGTTATTTGATGCCGCCGCGTAAGTAGTTAAGGTTGTTGATGATCTCCTGTATGCAACCGTTAAACCAGCACCATTCGCCGTAGAAAGGTTTACGAAATTGTTGTTTCTAAGCGTTAAAGTAGGGCTAGTCGATGCTGAAATGGCACTGGACCCGAATAATGCTCCAGTACTCGTTGCAGCTAATCGAACTGTATTAAAAAATGCATTTACGGTTGTACCGCCGGTAATGTTTATACCAATCACTGGGTTTGCTGCATTTGCAGCAGGTGCACGTAAATCACCAATAACGTTATTAAACATACTTACTAGTGTTCCAGCTACAACTGATATCCCGGACACACTCCCCCCTGCATTTGTATTTTCTAAGTTGAAAATCTTATTTCGAGAGAGATTTGGCGAATCAGCGCCTGCGACATTTATTCCAGCTATTACAGCCGCACCCGACGAACTTAAAGTATGAACCGTATTGTTAACATAGTCGATATTGCCTGACGCACTATTGACAATGCCTGTAATAGAACCTGATGAAGAAATATTGCTTACTATGTTTCCAGAAACAATACTGTTTGTTGCTCCGAATCCGACTACCAGACCAGAAACAGCACTACTACCTGCTGTCCAATTTGAAAAAGTATTGTTTTGAATAGTTTTTAGTGGTCTTGCAGATGCGGTACCGTCAGTATTTCTAAAACCATCTATTGCTGTAGCACCTGTAACCGTAATGTTACTAAAATTATTGTTGTTATTATTTATAATACTACCCGCCGCAGATGACGCATTATCAAAATGCAAGGTTAAGGCACCTCCGGCACCTGTCTTGCTAAAGCCTGTAACAATGCTATTATTGTTTATTGTTTTTGTACCTGTACTCGATAAAGAAACGCTATTGCTTATCATGGTTACATTACCAGTCGTATTAACTGTTAAGTTGGTGAACGTATTCGAGCTAATATTTTGAGAAAGCGTTATAGCAGTGTTGATTATATAGTTATGAACTGAAGTACCAGCAACGCTATGTACAATACCTCGAATATCATTTCCTGTAATTGTCAGAACAGCAGTAGCAGCTCCTCCAGAATTATTTACTCCCGTTACAGTCCCAGAAGTTGCAGCGCTAAAAGTAATTGCGTTATTAGAGGTATTGACTATTTGATTATTAGTAATATTAATGGCATTTACAACCGCTGCTGTATTAGAGAATGCGGTAAATCCACCAGTGGTAGCGGTTGAGGTAGTACCGCGTATTACGTTAGAAGTCATATTCAACGTACCTACTGCTGATGAATTAACTATACCAATTACATTACTGCTGGAAGCAGTTCCTGTTATCGAGGAATTTAAAATAGTGTTGTTATTAACATTTAATGTTGCTGCTGATGAGCTTGTATCAGCTGTACGAATATGTTCAAACGTACCACCTGTAAACCCACTGTTTAAAGTAATGGTATTGTTGTTTATATTCGAAGTAACTGTACCTGTTGGTGCAGTTGCAGAATAACTTTTAAAAATACTTCTTACAGTAACCGAAGTGCCAGAAAACGTTGCGCTTGTTAACGTGTTAAAAGAAACATTGTCATTTATTTGGTGGTTCACAAAAATACAGTAACTGGTTCCAGTGTTTGATATAAAACCGCCGGCTGCTGCTGCTCCACCCCAGTTTGTAAATGTATTTCCGGTTGCGACTGAAGTACCCCCTATATCATTTCCTGTATCCATAAACGCCGCAGTATTTGAACCAATCAATGTAATCCCCATGTTTACATTACTAATCGTGTTCGAATAAAAACGGTTATTGCTGTTTGAACCTGTTGCTGCTGTAATATCTGCAGTTGTAGCTACTGCAGTGGCCGTGTGACGCGTGTTACTATAAATACCGAAACTGTTTGTATAAGTTCTGTTTAAGGAAATAGAGCAATTGCGAATAAAATTATTTTGAGAACCATCGGTCGCCGAAGCATATAACAATGCAACACCAAACTCTGTCATATTGTTTGTCGCAGATGCTGTTGTAGTATTTGCCACATTCTCTTGCAGCGTCAAGCCATCAATTGTAATGTAGTCAGCACCTATTAACTTAATAACCGCATCGGTTAAAGAACCTGATGCAAGCACGTTAGAGGATGTAATTGTGTAAGCAGCTCCGGGGGCTTTGACAAATCGTATTTCTCTAGCCGCAGTTCCCGTCGCAGTGATGCTAATACCACCAGCTGGAGCGGTTTCAGAACCTCCTGCAGCGATATCAAACTGAACGATACCTGACCCACTTGTACCATTTGCATTTATGTAAGCTACTGCAGCTCCGATTGTTGCAAAACAGCCTGGAATCGAGTAATTACCTACCGGCAATGCACCTGTGCCGCTACCACAAAAATTGAATGTAGCTCTAAAATTATTCCCAAAATTGCTTGAAAATACTGTTCCTGGAACACCATCTGCCTCAGAGTAAACCTCTAAAGTATAATTCCCGGGAACAGTTAAAGCGGAAATAACATTCGTAGAACCACCAGTCCCGCGCCAAGTTTGGTTTCCACCACAACCACCGGCATCATTCGACACAAACGAGTAGTTTTCAGCGTTAAATGATCCCGACGGGCCTGCGCTGGTTAACCAGACTCTCCAACGTAAACGTCCGTTGAAAATGTCGCCGCCGTTACACTTAAATGTTTTGTTCTCACCCCCACGAACGATTAAAGACTGTGAAGATGTAAAGCTTCCAAGATTTGCTCCTTGAAAGTCGGGATTACCTGTAGCGGCACCCATGTCGTAAAACGCATTCGCGCCACCATTGATGCTAACTATTGCATAACTCTCGAAAATCCCGTTCGAGGCTTGGCCGTAGACGGAGCTTACCGAAAATAAGCAAAAATTGAGCAGCACTAAAAGCGCACCTTTCTGCACAATTCGTAAAAATTGATTCATAAAAATAGTTTTAAATTTTTTAAAGCTCCCGTACTTTTATAATTAAAAAACTGAGGAATACGCAGTCTCACACAAAAAAGACGGACTACAAAGTAAAGGGATTATTACAATTTAGTGAAAAAAAGTTATAAAATTTTATTGCGAAAACGTTTGCGTGTTAAGAAATTCCGTTGACCGGAAAATAAAATCGATGAAGTGCATGGATAGCAGCGTTTTACCTAAAAAAATTGTGATTTTTCGTACCAGCTTTCGCTAGGATACTCGTCGGTTTTTGTCACTTTATAAGCACTTTTTTCCGTGTTAGCGACAGTAGTGGAAATAAAAAGCGGTTTTACCGTAGTGAAATGGGCAGCGAAGAGGCGATTTTATGAGCCCACGCAGCGCCCAATTGAAGTAGGTAAAACTGCTTTTTATTGGAACGAATGGCGCGGCGGCGGTTATTGCTTGTCTGCGAAGCGAGTGAAATCGTTGGAGCCGCAACACCCAAGAGGAAGCGAGAAGCGAGAAGCGAGAAGTTAGAAGCGAGAAGTTAGAAGTTAGAAGTTAGAAGCGAGAAATGAGAGGCGAGAAACCAAAAAAATCGCCCGGGGAGAGCGATTTTTTGTTTTAAGCCTGGCCTGTTGGTCCGAAATTTAATGGAATTTGTGGATGTCCTGTATCTTTAATGGCTCCGTGTGTGGCTTCGAAACGTTGAATGTTCTCTGCCAGAGCAGCAACCAATCGTTTGGCATGCTGCGGAGTTAAAACGATACGCGACTTTACTTTTGCCTTTGGAACGCCCGGCATTAACGTCACGAAATCGACCACAAATTCGGAATGTGAATGATTGATTATCGCAAGGTTACTGTAAATTCCTTCTGCGGTTGCTTCGTCGAGTTCGATATTAATTTGTTGTTCTTTTTGATCGCTCATAATAAAAGGTATTAAAAAAAGCCTGACGTTGCTGTCAGGCTTTGTAAATATAAGTGATTTTTACGATTTAGCTGCTGTAGTTGTATTCTTCTTTTGCTGCCATAAGCTCGTTAAAATCTTCTTTTGAACCTACGATTGTGTGATCGTAAGCGCGCATTCCGGTTCCTGCAGGAATTCTGTGTCCTACAATTACGTTTTCTTTCAAGCCTTCCAAAGTATCCACTTTACCAGCTACTGCGGCCTCGTTCAATACTTTAGTAGTTTCCTGGAAAGAAGCTGCCGAAATAAACGACTTGGTTTGTAGCGAAGCTCTTGTAATACCTTGTAAGATTGGTGTAGCTGTTGCAGTGATTACATCGCGGGCCACAACCAAATTCTTGTCTGAACGCTTCAATAGCGAATTTTCGTCGCGTAATTGTCGAGGCGATACGATTTGTCCTGGCTTCAAGTTATCTGAATCACCTGCATCTTCAACCACTTTCATTCCGTAGAGCTTATCGTTTTCTAAGATAAAATCTTTTGTATGAATCAATTGATCTTCTAAGAATAAGGTATCTCCTGGATCTTGAACTTGAACTTTACGCATCATCTGACGAATCACTACTTCAAAGTGCTTGTCGTTGATTTTCACCCCTTGTAAACGATATACTTCTTGAATTTCGTTCACCAAATACTGTTGAACAGCCGCTGGGCCTTGAATTCTCAAGATATCGTCTGGTGTGATTGCACCGTCCGACAAAGGTACACCGGCACGCACGAAGTCGTTTTCCTGTACCAAGATTTGGCTTGACAATTTCACCAAATACTTCTTCACTTCACCGAATTTCGACTCGATAATGATTTCGCGGTTACCACGTTTGATTTTTCCGAAAGAAACCACACCGTCGATTTCAGAAACTACGGCTGGATTCGATGGATTACGTGCTTCGAGAAGCTCGGTAATACGTGGTAAACCTCCGGTGATATCGCCCGCTTTTGACGAACGACGTGG
>JAIXTU010000315.1 GCA_027483785.1 Flavobacterium sp. | reverse complement strand
GTTGTATTTTTTTGAGATACCTCGGTATCCCAAAGAAAATACGCCTCGTAATCAACTATTTAAATGATTTCTAACTTTGATTTTTATATCGAACTCACGTTAAAAAAATAATTTAGCGCGGCGGGAACGCCCAAATAATAATTGGTTTTAATCTAAATTTTATTACTTTTATAACCGTTAACGACCTATGCTTTCATGACCGATTTTTCGACCTATTCGCCCGGATTACACGCCTTATGCCGATTTGAGCAAATTGCCGCAGAAAAACTAACACAACTTAATGCATTTCAAGGATTTACTCAAGATTTGTGCGCGGATTTAGGCTTGGAAATAGTTGGGGCAAGTTCGTTTGTATTTGAAAATCAGAGTTTTACAGCCTCGTACTGTTTGAAAGAATCGCATATTTGTATTCATACGTGGCCTGAATTTAAGTTACTTACACTTGATGTTTATTTATGTAACTTCCTGCAAGACAACAGTGAAAAAGTACGCACTGTTGTTGAAAAGTACCGAACTTTTTTCGCTGCCAATGAAGTTTCAATTTCTGAAGTATACCGATGAAAACTACCATTACTTGTCCAAGCTGTAATCACGAGCAAACGATCGACGTTACTTTTAAAGTCAACTTTTTTGGTTGCGTATCGTGTTTGCGCTATTTCGATAATACCGGATCAAACCCAGTGGTAGCCGAAACTTTTAAGCCGTTTTATTTTGAACGTTCGTTAAGTGCTGCTGCTGTAGGAACTTTAGATAACGAGTCGTACACCGTAACAGGTTTAGTGATAAAAAGCTTACAAAGTCTTGAGTCGTGGTGCGAGTACTTGTTGCAAACAAAAAGCGGTAAGCCACTGTATATCAGTGAATCGCAAGGGCATTTTATAAAAATGGATGCATTGGATACAACTGTAGATATGACCTCTTTTGAGAAAAATCAGATTTTCGAAGAGATAAAGTACACACGGCTTGCGGTTGCTAAACCAAAAGTTCGTTTGGCAGTTGGTTTTTTTGAGGAAGATGTGCTTCAACCTTCGAAAGTAACCGAATTTATTGCGCCTCCGCTGATTATTAGTCGCGAGGTGTACGACGAAATGCACACCATTTGGTACAAAGGAACGCATTTGCCGAGAGCTACCGTGAAAAAAGCATTCGGACTTTCAAAACTTGCGGGTCGGTACGGAACGGGTTTAGTGCAACCTTTTTATTTTGAACCTTTTAGAGTAGCGCAAATTTTGTTAGCCATGTGTTTGCTGGTTATCGGAATTACGATGTTGCGCAACTATATTCGCGAAACTAAAATAGTTTACGATGCTTTTGTTCCGCTGAACGGGGCTTTGGCAAGCGACCTTGTATCCAGCTCCTTTGAAATTACGGGAAGTCGCGCGCCTCTAACTGTGCATTTAGCATCAGATGTCAGTAATTCGTGGGCATCAACAACCATTGGTTTAGTTAACGAAGCCACCAGTGAAGAGATTTATGCCACGCGTGATTTGGAATTCTATCAAGGTTATGAATCGGGCGAGCATTGGACAGAAGGTTCAAAATCCGACGAGTTTAATTTTTGTGGCGTACCGGCGGGAAAATACCATTTTATCATCAATGTTTCAAAGTCCGAAATCGATACCACTACTACAGGCGTTCATATTCGAGCTGAATCGGGTATGCCGGTGTATCACAATATGTGGATTGTGCTTGTGGTTTGTGTGGTGCTAATTATTGCTGCCTATATTGCCAAAGACAAATTTGAAGAAAATCGCTATTAAGTAGTATGGAAGAAGTGAAAACATTTTTTAGAGAAAACGCGCTTATCATCGCTATTGCAGGCCTCATTTTTGGGGTTTATGCCTACTCTGAATTTCAAGGAAACGAATTTTGCGACTGTGTGAAAACAGAAACATACCGTCCGCAAAGCACAGGAAATATTTATAACTCATCAAGAATTTACCACAAATAACCAACATTATGAGCGAATTAAACATCAATTTGATTATCAATTCTATCGTTTTTTCGATTATAGGAATCGTAATCATGATTTTAGGCTACTTTTTAATTGAAAAAATTACACCTGAAAATACTTGGAAACAGATCGTACACGAGAAAAATATCGCCGTGGCAATCGTTTTAGGAGCCTTCATCATTGCTATTGCTATGATTGTTAGCGCCGCTATTCATGGATAAACGCAAACGTTTCGAGTTACTACTGCTTGGCGCCGTTTTTACGATTGCCACCTGCGGACTCATTTACGAACTAGTAGCTGGCGCCTTAGCGAGTTACTTGCTCGGCGATTCCGTGAAGCAATTCTCATTCATCATTGGCGTGTATTTGTTTGCCATGGGAATTGGTTCCTATCTAGCTAAATTTCTAACCGGTAATTTGCTGCGCATTTTTATCGATATCGAAATTCTAATCGGATTGGTGGGCGGTTTAAGCTCGGTCGTTTTATTTCTGTTGTTTGAGCAAGTCGATTTCTTTCAGTTTGTTCTCTATCTTTTCGTGTTCGTGACCGGTTGTTTAGTTGGTTTGGAGATTCCACTTTTAATGAACATCTTGAAAGATCGAGTAGCTTTCAAAGACTTGGTTTCAAACGTTTTTACCTTCGATTACATCGGTGCGTTATTGGCTTCCATACTTTTCCCACTTTTTTTGGTTCCCAAACTCGGAATCATGGGAACATCGCTGTTTTTCGGACTGATAAACATCTCTATTGCTTGGTTGTTGTGCCGATTATTACGTCACGAATTACCCAAACGTTTCTGGCTGGAAGGAAAAGCCATAGCCTCGTTTTTAATCTTACTTACGTGCTTCGTTTTTACAGATTATATCCAAGCATTTACCGAAAATAAACTCTACGGCGAAAATATAATCATCAGTAAGAATACACGCTACCAACGCATGGTACTGACGCACAAAAACGACGACTACCGTTTGTACCTGAATAACAACTTACAATTTAGTTCGGCCGACGAGTACCGGTATCACGAATCTTTAGTTCACCCTGCATTATCCTTAGCTAAAGATGTATCCGATGTACTTATTTTAGGCGGCGGCGATGGTATGGCCGTGCGCGAAATTCTTAAATATCCGCAAGTTAAAAGCATCACGTTAATCGATCTCGACCAACAACTAACAACTGCCTTTCAACAAAACGACGTACTTAAAAAGCTAAATGAAAATTCGTTAAATCATCCGAAAGTTCGTGTTGTAAATGCCGATGCCTATCAATGGATTAAAACCAACACGAAAAAATACGGTGTCGTAATTATCGATTTCCCCGATCCATCTAATTACAGCATCGGAAAACTGTACTCGCTCAATTTTTACGACGAACTTCAAAAACGCTTGCTTCCCAATGCATTGGTTGCGGTTCAATCGACCTCGCCTTACTTTGCACCGAAGTCGTTTTGGTGCATTCATCAAACCATAAAAGCTATTCTCCCACACGCACAAGCCTATCAAACCTATGTGCCATCTTTTGGAGCTTGGGGATTCATCTTAGCATCGCCACAGCCGTTTCAAAATTTTGCAGTGCGGCGTAAGGTTGAAAGACTCCGTTTCTACAACTATAAATTTACCGATCTAACATCGTTTTCACGCGATATGTTGGCTCCCGAGGTCGAAGTAAACAAATTGAATAACCAGATTCTAGTGCGCTATTTCGATGAAGAATGGGGAAATGTTCAATAGCCGTCGGCAGTTTCTAAAGCTCAGTGCAGCAGCTCTAGCTTTTTCGGCACTTGCAGGCGCCTGTTCCAGCAAAGCAAAACAACTTATTTTGCAACTGTCTGGCGCCAAATACGTGCTCGGACACCGTTTATGGGCAAAGAATTTTCCTAAACCTTCCCAAGAACTTAAAACAGAAATACTTATTGTAGGCGGCGGAATCACCGGTCTGAGTGCAGCTCGTACCTTAACTAAAATCGGAAAAACCGATTTTCTCCTTTGCGAACTCGAAAATCAAGTCGGCGGAAACTCACGTAACGGCGAGAACAAACACAGTAAGTTCCCTCTAGGCGCTCATTACTTGCCGCTTCCCAACAAAGACGATGCGCCACTAATAGCCTTTTTGCAAGAAGCTGGCATTGTTCGAGACATTCAAGCCGATGGAACGCTCATCTTCGACGAAACCCAACTTGTTTTTGATCCCGAAGAACGCCTCTTCATCAAAAATAATTGGCAAGACGGTATTATTCCCAAATACGGAATCTCGGCCGATGATCAGCGGCAAATCGACCGATTTTTACAAGAAATGGAGTCGTTTCGACGGCAGAAAAACGACGATACATATAGCTTTGCCATTCCTATCACTAAAGTAAAATGGACGCCCGAACTGCGTGCCATCGACCAGCAAACTATGAAACAATGGTGCCTCGCCAATGAATTTGCTTCGCAACCTTTACTCGAGTATGTTGATTATTGCTGTCGAGACGATTTTGGTTTGGGAATCGATTTTGTTTCAGCTTACGCCGGAATTCACTACTTCGCTGCACGTAAATTCGATCAAGGAAATGAACACGCCGATACCGTTTTAACGTGGCCTGAAGGAAACGCAAGGCTTAAAAATCATTTACTGAAATACGCTTCGAATAAAACACTGACCTCACAACTGGTATACGACATTAAAACGACCGAAACAGGAGTTGAAGCCTTGGTTTTCGACGAAAAAGCCAACCAAAGTAAGCGTATCTTGGCCCAAAAAGTACTGGTTTGTACGCCACAATACGTCAACAAGTATTTGTTTGAGAAACAACGACAGCTGAGCACACATTTTAACTACGCTCCTTGGTTGGTTGCGGCAATCACGCTGCGCGATTTTAGTGATAACTTCGAAAACGCGCTTTCTTGGGATAACGTGATTCATGGTGGAGTAGGGCTGGGATACATCAATAACCGCCATCAAGAATTACAACAACAAACAGGTAAAGATGTTGTTTCCTATTACCGCGCCTTTTCGCAAGCCGATTTAACAAAAGCGCGAAAATCACTGTATCAAAAATCAGCCGATTTCTGGAAATCCGAAATCATAAACGATTTAAAAATTGCACATCCGAATATCGAATCATTTATTGAAGAAATTGAAATCTATCGCTGGGGACACGGTATGATTAGTCCAACACCCGGTTTCCTCTCTGGTAATGCACTGCGCGAAGCGGCAAAACCGATCGACAATAAAATTTTCTTCGCACATACCGATTTGTCCGGAATTTCAATCTTCGAAGAAGCATTTCATCAAGGTATTCATGTAGTCGAAAACATATATGGCACAAGCTTGGATTCATAAACCCAAAACCGATTTGCTGTTCATCATCGGTCCAACCTGGCTCTCGTTGCTATTGGTACTGCTATTTCACCAACAATTCACCGAGCTGCAAGAAAAGTACGACACACTGTTTTGGCTCATTTTAATCGTATTTATCGATGTGGCGCACGTGTATGCAACCTTATTTAAAACCTATTTTAATCGCGAGTACCGCCAAGAACATCGAAAGTTATTAATCGGCCTTCCGCTGTTTTGTTTCCTCCTCGGACTCACATTAATGGCGTTCGGGCAACTCGTTTTTTGGTCGTTCTTAGCCTATGTCGCCGTGTTTCACTTTGTACGTCAGCAGTACGGTTTTTTTAAAATTTACGCCCGCTTCGAAGCGAAACCCATGCCGATTATCGATATCGTAACCATTTATGCAGCAACAATTTACCCGATGTTGTATTGGTTTTTGAGTCCAGCACGAAACTTCAATTGGTTTCTCGAAGACGAGTTTTTAACATCTAACCAGCCGCTGTTACGTAGTATTTTAGGCTACGGATATGTCGCAATTTTACTGCTGTATCATGCCAAAGTGGTTCGTAATTTTATTCAAACCAAATCGTTTAATTGGCCCAAAAATTTATTGCTGTGGAGCACCGCTTTGTCGTGGTATTTCGGCATTGTTTATTTCAATAACGATTTAATTTTTACCTTATTAAACGTGGTTTCACACGGCATTCCTTACATGGCATTAGTGTATGTGCGTACACAAAGCAGCAACACTACGCGGCAAACGCGCTACACTAAGTATGTCGCCATCTTTATAGCTGTTTTACTGTTTTTAGGTGTCGCCGAAGAACTACTTTGGGAAGGTTTAGTCTGGCAAGAGCACTTCACATTTCCAATTCAAATCCACGATTCCTGGCAGTTTCTCTGGGTTCCGCTGCTTAGTGTACCTCAATTTACCCACTATTTGCTCGATGGTTTCATCTGGAAATCAGCACCCAAGTGATTTTGTATTTGGGCAGTCCGGCGGTCGTTCAGTGGAAATATTCACCAGCCGCCGTCGGGTTTTTCGCTGCAAGTTTTTCGCCGCTCGGCTGTCTGCGTATGGGCTGCAAGGGCTTCTTCCAGTCGCCGTTTCGCTCCAACGCAGCCAAGCCAAGCAGCCAAAAAGCTTTCCGCTGCAACCCCTACTGCAAAAATGTGCGCCACAGTACGTTACGGGAATAAATGCTGCTATTTCCATTTTGTGATGTTCATCTCTGCTTTTTCCTCATTTTTCCCGCGTTCAAATTCGAAAAATGCGACCCACTGTTGTAATGCTTTTCTTAACTTTACACAAATATCAGCCAAGCATGGAGCACATTCTAGAAGTTTCAGATGTTGTAAAAAAATACGGCGATTACACGGCCTTAAACCACGTATCGCTTTCGGTTCCCAAAGGTTCCATTTACGGATTATTAGGGCCCAACGGAGCCGGAAAAACTTCCTTAATTCGAATCATCAACCAAATAACAATGCCCGATAGCGGCCGCGTAATTCTCGACGGCGAACCGCTGCAACCCAAACACATTCAAAGTATTGGGTATTTGCCTGAAGAACGCGGTTTGTATAAAACCATGAAAGTAGGCGAACAATGTTTGTACCTGGCGCAGCTTAAAGGGATGTCTAAAAAAGACGCTAAAGCGCAACTCGACTTTTGGTTCGAAAAACTTGAAATTACCTCTTGGTGGAACAAGAAAATCCAGGAGTTAAGTAAAGGAATGGCGCAGAAAATTCAGTTTGTGGTTTGCGTGCTCCACAAACCTAAATTGCTCATTTTCGACGAACCGTTTTCGGGTTTCGATCCCGTAAATGCCAACTTGATCAAAGACGAAATTCTCGAACTAAAACGCCAAGGTTCCACCATTATTTTTTCGACACACCGCATGGAGAGCGTCGAAGAATTGTGCGACTACATTGCGCTAATTCACAAATCAAACAAACTAATCGAAGGCAAACTCGACGACGTAAAGCGCCAGTACCGAACTGCAACCTACCGCATTGGCGTACTCACGCAAAATACCGAACAACTGTTGTATCAATTAACCCAAAAATACACGGTGGCGCAAACGCATTTCAAATCGCTCAATCAAGAACTGCAATTGGAAGTGGCTATTGGCAACGATTCGCCTAACAGTTTGTTAGCCTTATTACTCAACAACGGAATGGTAACGCATTTCGAAGAAAAAATCCCTTCCGTTAACGACATATTCATTCAAACCGTAACGCAAAACTAATATGAGCCTTTTAAAGCTGATCATCAAGCGCGAGTTTATCGCGAAAGTGCGAAATAAGTCGTTTATCGTAATGACGTTTTTAAGTCCGCTGATTTTTGTTGTAATCGCGGCAGTAGTAGGCTATTTGGCAAGTATGAAAGCCGATTTACGCCGAATTGCCGTGCACGATCCGGCAAACGTCATTTTCAATACACTTAAAAACACCGAAGAATACCGTTACGTAAACACTTCGGGCTTATCGGTAGCCGTTCTCCGCGACAGTGTTAAAACCGAAAAATTCGACGGACTTTTAGTTGTTCCCGCAACCACAAAAACCAACGAAATTGCACAAAAAACGCAGTATTATTCCAACGAAAGTGCACCACTCGAATTAATACTCGACTTGGAAGACCAGCTGAGCGAGAAACTAACCGCACAAAATTATCAGGCCGCCGGAATCGACACGCTAGCCATCAATAAAGCGCAAGCCGACGTTTCCATTCAATTAAAAAAATCTTCAGGTGAAGACACCATCAAAGG
>JAIXTU010000335.1 GCA_027483785.1 Flavobacterium sp. | reverse complement strand
AGCTTTGTGCCCGGGGTTCGGGCGCAAGGCGAGGAGTATGAGCGACGACGCGGCCCCACTAAACTACTCTCTTCGTACGGACGCATTTTCGTGGGGGCTGCCCAAAAAACTAGAAAGAAACAGACGATCGCAGCCGTTTTTAAAATAGTGCACTTAAAATTGAATTAGTTTTTTATCTTTAACAAACTAACTGACTTGATTATGAAAAAAATTGTACTCGCTGGACTTGTGTTTGCCAGCTGCTTTAGTTACGGACAAGAGCATTTCTCGGGATTTAGCTCGTCGAGACGTGTAGGTATTTTGAATGCCGGTGCTAACCCATCGGAATTAGCGAATCTTTTTAGAACGGTTGACGTGCAAATTTTTGCCTTTGGCGTTGATGCGAGCAACAACAAGGTTGGTTTTTCGGATTTGATTAAGGGCGAAAATCTGGAAGATTTGATTTTTGCTGGTGGCGAAGCAGTTGATTTTGATGTTAATACCCAGATTATGGGTCCGAGTGTAGGTTTCAAGGCCTTTGGGTGGGGTTTTGGAGTGGCTTCGCGCTCGCAAATTCGCGCTAATATCAGCAACGTAAATACCGAACTGGGCGATGCGCTTACCAACAGTGCGCTGAACAGCATTTTGGGTGCCAGTACCATTTCGAACAGCGAAAATCAACGAATTACAGGAACTGTTTGGGGCGAATTAGCACTTAGTGCCGCTCGAAAATTGTACGACAAAAAAAATCATCAAATTAACGCTGGGATTTCATTGAAACTCTTGTTTCCAGGAAGCTATGCCAACTTAGGAATGTCGGCTTTTCAAGGAACCATCACCAATACCGCGGGCGATGTTCGTTTAAACAACGCTGCAGCCCAAGTAAACATAGCTTATTCGGGCTCACTAGCCAATGAATTTACTGATGCGGGCGACTACTTTAGCTCGCTTTGGGGCGGTTTAAACGGTGTAGCTACCGATATTGGTGTTGATTATCAATGGAAAGGAGCCGACAATAAATACAAATTAAAAGTAGGTGCGGCTGTGTGTAACATAGGCAGCATGACTTTTAAAGACGATAATAATGCTACCCGAACGTATTCACTTGTAGTGAATGATAGCAATCCGGTAAACGGACTAGGCTTGGATTTGAATCAGTTTGAATCGATCGACGGTTTACGTGATATCGAAAACATTTTAATTGCGAACGATGGCACTAATGGCGTTGATTTTAACTTAGAAACCGAATCGCGTGATTTTAAAGTAAAATTGCCTACAATTTTGAATTTATACGCAGATTATCAGATTATTAGCAAACTTTCGGTAACCTTATTTATGGTTCAACGTTTAAACGACGAAGGTGCTAACGACCAAATTTTGTCGCAAAATATGCTTTCGATTACACCGAGATTTACTACTGGAATGTTTGAAGGCTTTATTCCTGTGAATTTTAATGAAATTAGTGGAACCACAGCTGGTTTAGGCTTGCGCTTAGGCGGATTTTTTATCGGATCTAATTCGATATTAACAGCAGTGTCGAGCGATTCCAAGCAAGCCGACTTTTTCATCGGTTCGCGATTTGGTATTTTGTAAAACATGAAGCATATTTTTAATCCATCGGTCTCGGAACGTGTTGCAAAATTAGAGCAGCTTCGCGATTATCTTCAAAAAATAGAAGCGGAAATCGTTGCTGCTTTACATGCCGATTTAAAAAAATCGGAATTTGAAGCCGTTGCTACTGAGATTGGTTACGTGCAGGCAGTTTTGTCCGAAACGATAAAGAAACTTCCGAAATGGAGCAAAAAGCGTTGGGTTAGTCCGGCGCTTATTAATTTTCCGTCGCGCGATTATTTGCTTGCCGAGCCATACGGAAAGGTGCTTATTATAGCTCCTTGGAACTACCCGTTTCAATTGTCGATGGTTCCGCTGATTTCGGCTATTGCAGCCGGAAACACCGTAGTTTTGAAACCTTCCGAATACGCGCCAAAAACCGCATTATTGGTTTCTAAAATTGTTCGGGAGAACTTTGATGTAAAACAAGCCGTTGCAGTTTTGGGCGATGGAGAAATTGCAGCCGATTTGCTCGCAAAACGTTGGGATTACATTTTTTTCACAGGCAGCGTACAAACCGGAAAGTTGGTTGCACAAGCGGCGGCCAAACATCTGACGCCACTCACTTTAGAGCTTGGCGGGAAAAACCCTTGTATTGTAGATCGTTCGACCGATGTAGAATTGGCAGCCCGCCGCATTGTTTGGGGCAAGTTTTTAAACAACGGGCAAACCTGCATTGCGCCTGATTTTCTTTTAGTGGATGATTCTATAACAGATTCCTTAGTTACCAATCTTAAAGTTGAGATTAAACGGATGTTTGGCGAATCAATCCAAGATAATCCGGATTATGGACGCATCGTGAATAGAAGGCAGTTTTTGCGTTTGAACAAATATCTTGAAACCGGTGTCGAGGTGATACACGGTGGTCGAACAGACGAATTTGATTTGTATATCGAACCCACATTAGTAGCGGTTTCAGATGAAAACAGTTCGATCATGAACGACGAATTGTTTGGGCCCATTTTGCCGATTGTTACGTATCGTTCGCAACAAGAACTCGATAAATGGCTTTCGCGAATTGAAAAGCCACTAGCATTTTACATTTTCTCGAATTCAGAAGTTTTTATCGATCAATATACAAAACAGTATTCGGCTGGTGGGATTTGTATTAACGATACATTGGTTCAGTTTACCAACAAGAAGTTGCCGTTTGGCGGTGTTGGCGAGTCGGGCTACGGTGCCTATCATGGTGCTTATTCTTTCGAGACATTTTCGCACAGAAAACCGATTGTTCGCCGAGGTTCTTGGTTAGATATCTCGCTTCGCTATCCGCCATACACAGGAAAACTAGCTACCTTGAAAAAATTGTTGAAATTATTCTGAAACAATATACATACAATTGCTACTAATCATTCATCTTTGAAACTATTAACAAACTAAAAACTACTTTTTATGAGCACTTTCAACGCAAACGAACCTGTGCATTTAAGTTTTGGCGAAGCGATTGAACAAACATTTAACACCTGGAAAAAAATTGCATTACTCATGGGAGGGATCTTAATACTCCTTTTCATAGTTGCTGCGATTATTTACGGAGGTATTTTTGCAGTAATTTTTGGGACTACAGACCTAACCAACGAGTTATTGAACATGCAGTCGCTCGACAATCAAACGCCGCGTATGGTTCTTACCTTGATTTTTACAATTATAGCCGCGGCGGTTTTTACACCAATTACTGCCGGACTGCTTCAAATTGCGCACAATGCGGAAAGCGGAGAAGATTACTCATTTAACACCGCTTTTGAACACTATAAAAGTGTACATGTTAAGGATATAATTTTGAGTGCTGTAATCATAAATCTAGTTTCTCAAGGAATTTCGATTGTAGGTGAACTATTTGCCGTTCAAACCGGGGCAATCAGTACATTAATTGCAGCTCTTTTGTCAATTGTTTTAACGATTCTTACCTTTATGTCTATTCCGTTTATCATTTTTGGAAAACTAGATGCCGTAGATTCCATCAAAGCAAGTATATCTGTATGCGGGCGTAAGTTTTTCATTATTTTATTTTTGATGCTTGTTATCTTTCTGTGTATAGGTTTAGGAATTCTTGGTTTGTGTATCGGTATCTTCTTCACAATGCCACTTTATTACACGTTACAATATAATGTGTATCGCTTGGCAATAGGAATTGATAATGTAGATGAATTATCCCAAATTGGAGAGGACAATTATTAATGTCAATCTATAGATTTTCTGTGAAGCTGACCAATTTGGCAGCTTTTTTTATATTAATAATTGCTAAATACTGTTAAAATTTGTAACTTTTACGCATAATTTTTAGAGCTTGAATACAAATACTGTAGATAATTGGTGGGAGATTGTGCCGTTGTATTTAGCAATGTGTGTGATTTCGTATTTATTAATCAAGAATTTAATCAAGCTTGATAAACCGGTATTTAAACTCAAAAGAAAAAAGCAAGATTTCAGTCGGTTTAAAACATATAACATTCTATTTGGCGCGCTCATTAGCGGAGGCGAAATTTTTCTTTACCTCTTTTCGTTACGCCCAACTTATCAATTTATTGTAAATCTCAGTTTTGGCGTATTACTACTGGCGTTCAGCTTAGTCATGTATGTTAGGCCGCAAACCAATATTTTTATTAAATCGTTTACAAGACTGGCCTATGTAGTTTTATTAAGCTTATACATTTACAATTTTACCACAAACGGCAACAGCTTGCTTAATTTCGGAACCTTATTAGCTGTAATCTTAGGCGCGCCGTTCATTTTTCGCAATACAAAAATTCATGTTATTCTTCTTTTTTTCCTTTCGGCTAGCTTTACTTGTTTGTATCTTCTTGGTTCCCTTACGGAAGAAAAGTTAGTTGTCTCACTTTTTACCTTCCTCGGAATAACGATCATTCAATACCTACGCAGCAAAGAGCAGGCGGCTTCTGTGAATGGTTTGCTTTTCGCCGACGCAGTTGTAAATAAGGGCTTGTCGTTAGTTTTAGGTACAAACATCGAAGGTGAGATTGTGT
>JAIXTU010000020.1 GCA_027483785.1 Flavobacterium sp. | reverse complement strand
TATTCAATCCACCAAATAGCATTTTGTTTTAAGTAGTTTAAAACCAGTTCGTTGGTTTGGTCTAAATCGGGCATCGAACGCACAAACCAACCATCCATGCAGTATCTGCTGTCAATTTCCGAAGCGTTTACATCGAATTGCGTGGTCATGCGGTAATTGGTTTGGCCGTAGCCCGGAAATTGGTGTACCCATTTATACGTGGGTAAATCTTTTAAAAGCCAATGTTCGGTTCCCCAATGGTTGGTAACGTAATCTTTCACAACCTTAATGCCTTTTGCGTGTGCAGCTTCCACAAAATCAACATACTCTTCGTTACTGCCGTAACGTGGGTCAATGCGGTACACATCCGATTGTGCGTAGCCGTGATACGAGGTTTTCGGATCGTTATCTTCGCATAAAGGTGTACTCCAAACTGCGGTAACACCTAAATCTTCGAGATAATCCAAATGTTTCTTCATACCGGCAATATCGCCACCGTGACGCCCGTCTTGCGAACTGCGGTTAAATTTGTCGGCCGTGTCGGAAGTGCTGTCGTTATTCGGATTTCCGTTGGCAAAGCGGTCCGGCATCAGCAAATACATCACATCGCTCGAGTCAAATCCTTTGCGTTTGGCACTGTCTTTTCGGCGTTCGCGAAGTTCGTACGTGCGTTTCTCCACTTTCTTTCCTTGCGTTAACGTTAACTCAAGTGCTCCAGCCGGAACGTTTTTCAAATCGAGATTCACAAAAATATAATTCGGATTTTCCGTACGAACCACACCAACAACGGTTGCTTTATCGCAGTTCACCACGGCATTTCCAATATTTTTTCCGTAAAGCATCAATTGCAATTCGGTTTGTTTCATGCCGCTGTACCAAAACGGCGGTTCTACTTTTTGAATTTGTGCAAATCCAATTTGAGCGAGTAGGAGTAAAGCAATTAGTTTTTTCATTTTTTTTATTTTTTGGGCGGCTCGGCAGCCAACGTGTGTACTTCAATAAAAAGAGTTCTCGGCTGCCGCCAGGCTTTCCGCGGTGCACGGCACCTTGCTTCAATCCTTGCCGCGGCAATCGTTACCAAAACAGCAGTAACCAAAAACTGCCCGAAAAAACGGGCAGTTTTATTAAACAGCAATTAAACTGTTGGGTATCACTTCTACAGCTTTTCCGTTCACCATTACGTGCAACGGTTTGTCGCCGTCTACCATAAATTGGGTTTCGCCATGTTTTACGGTAACTTTTAAAATTTGATGTCTGAAGTTAATCTTAAACGAATATCCTTCCCATTCTTTCGGAATACGTGGCGTAAAGTGCAACTGATTGTCTTTTACACGCATACCGCCAAATCCTTCCACAATACTCATCCACGTTCCAGCCATCGAGGTAATGTGGCAACCTTCTTCTACTTCTTTGTTGTAATCGTCTAAATCCAAACGCGATGTACGCAAGTAAAAAGTATATGCCATTTCCATTTTTCCTAAAACTGCTGCTTGAATCGAGTGCACGCAAGGCGAAAGCGAACTTTCGTGAACCGTAAAAGGCTCGTAAAAATCAAAATGCTTTTCTAATTCTTGAGTTGTAAAATGGTCTTCAAAGAAATAAAATCCTTGAAGTACGTCGGCTTGCTTAATGTAAGGCGAACGCAAAATACGATCCCACGACCATTTTTGGTTAATCGGACGCTGCGAACGGTCGAGCTTGTCAACTTTTACTAATTCTTTATCCAAGAAACCATCTTGTTGCAAGTAAACGCCATACGTTTCTGAGTAAGGGAAGTACATATTTCCGCCTACTTCACGCCATTCGCTAATTTCTTGCGAGCCTAGTTTTACTTTGGCAACAATTCGGTTGTAATCGGTCGGATATTCTTTTGCAACACGTTCGGTTTGCTCAGCCGCATATTCCATACACCACTTGGCAATGTAATTGGTGTACCAGTTGTTGTTTACGTTGTTTTCGTATTCGTTTGGTCCGGTAACTCCTAAAATAACATACTTGTTTTTATCGGTAGAGAAGTTGGCCCGCTGTTTCCAGAAACGTGCAATACCAATTAACACTTCAAGACCTTTTTCAGGAATGTAACTGTAATCGCCAGTATACCGATAGTAGTTGTAAACAGCAAAAGCAATAGCGCCATTTCGGTGAATTTCCTCGAACGTAATTTCCCATTCATTATGGCACTCTTCACCGTTCATGGTTACCATCGGATACAAAGCCGCTCCGTTGGTAAAGCCCAATTTTCCAGCGTTTTCGATAGCGCGATCGAGTTGGTTGTAACGATACGTAAGTAAGTTACGTGCAACTTCCTGATCTTTTGTGGCCATGTAAAACGGAATGCAATAGGCTTCGGTATCCCAATAGGTCGATCCGCCGTATTTTTCACCGGTAAAGCCTTTCGGTCCGATATTCAAACGCGAATCTTTTCCTAAATACGTTTGATTGAGTTGGAAAATATTGAATCGAATTCCTTGTTGCGCTTTCACATCACCTTCAATGGTGATATCGCTCATTTCCCAAATTTTCGACCACGCATCGGCTTGCATTTGCAATAACTTCTCGTAACCTAAAGCACGGGCTTTTTCAACTGCTTTTTGCGCAGCAGCTACCGTATTTTCGTGGTTCATCGAAACCGTGTATCCACCAAATTTTGTAATACCAACAGTAGCATTATTGGCAACAGTAGTTTCAAAAACAACGCCTAATTTATCAGCCGATTCTTGCGAGATTTCTTTTGCGTCAACCGCAGTTCCGTTATTGCTCACGTTTGTAGCACCAAATGTGGTAGCTTCAAAGTGTGTTTTGAACGTGCGTGCCGTTACGTAAACAGCGTCGGTTGTTTTAGTACTGCCTAATGTTTCCCAAAAGCGTTCTTCCCAGTTGGCATCTTCGTTGTGTACGGCTGCATCTACGTACGAGTTTATTTTCAGCGAAAGCGCGCCAGATAAAGCAGTAATGTTGTATTGAATAACGCCAACTTCGTCGAGTTCGAGCGATAAAAAGCGCGTTACATCGACGGCAATTTTCGATTGATTCCCAAGCGTTGCCGTGAAGCTTCTGCGGTACCAACCGGCTTTCATGTTTAGTTCGCGTTTAAAATCAGCGACTTCCGTGCATTTCGCCAAATCGAACGACTCACCGTTTACGGAAAAGTCGATTCCGATCCAGTTTGGTGCATTGAGTACTTTTGCGAAGTACTCGGGATAACCGTTTTTCCACCAACCCACTTTGGTTTTGTCGGGATAGTAAATCCCTGCGATATAGCTTCCTTGGAACGTTTCTCCGCTGTAATTTTCTTCAAAATTGGCACGTTGCCCCATAGCTCCGTTTCCAATACTGAACAAACTTTCAGATGATTTTACGCGTTCCTGATCAAAACCTTCTTCGATAATCGACCATCCATCGGGTTTGATATAATCCTGATTCATTTAAATAATTTTTGTTTTGCAGTTGTTCTGCATCATTCTACATTAAGCTTTTACTTTTTTCAATAAACCGTCAATAAATGCGGTGTCCATGTGCGTGAAATCCGGAAAGTTGAATGCGGCTTCGTGAAGTACTTTCGCATCGCCTATTCCAACACTAATCATTCCAGCAATATTCGCAGCTTGGATTCCCGCTTCCGAATCTTCAAAAACGATACAATCTTCTGGTGCTAGATTTAGTTTACGTGCGGCAACCAAAAAAACTTCCGGATCGGGTTTCGCTTGTGATACGTCGTTACCATCTACAATGGCGCCGAACAAATCAATGATACCGGTTTTTTCTAAAATCGGTCGTGCGTTTTTGCTCGCCGAACCCAATGCAATAGGTTGTTTGAGTGATTCGAGATGCGATAAGATGGGCATTACTCCCGGTAAGATTTCCGAACTGTCGATGTCTGTCAAATACGACAAATAATCTTGGTTTTTCTGCGTAAGCCAAAGTTGCTTTTCTTCCTCTGTAGCGGTAATTTTCCCCAATTCGAGAATAATCTCAAGCGATCGAACGCGACTCACGCCTTTTAATTTCTCGTTGTGATGCGGCGTAAATTCGATTCCTAGATTTTCGGCAATTTTTTGCCACGCTAAGTAGTGATACCTCGCGGTGTCAACAATTACGCCATCTAAATCGAATATAAAACCTTTTTTACTCATTAATGTCAATTTTTTTGTTGGTAGAAACACCCAACGTTAAGATTCCAGCAAAAATCATTGAGCAACCGCCAACGATTAAAGCATAAACGGGTTGTTCGTTAAACCATTCTTTTACCATAAATCCGAGAACTGTTCCAGCAACAATTTGTGGAATAACTATAAAGAAGTTAAACACTCCCATGTAGTAACCCATTTTAGCAGCCGGTAGTGAACCAGACAGCATGGCATAAGGAATAGATAAAATACTTGCCCAAGCAATTCCCACACCAGTCATAGCCAACAGCAACCCTACTTTGTCGGAAAGGAAATAGATTGAAATCAATCCAATACCCCCAGCAATGAGCGCCAACATGTGCGTAAATTTATTGCTGGTTCTTCGAGCTAGAGCAGGAAGCAAAAAGGCAACCGCGGCAGCTACTAAGTTGTAAACGGTGAACATCACTGCAACCCAGTCGGCTGCGTCGTTGTACTCTTTAGTAGTGGAGTCTGTGGTGCCAAAAACATGTCCAGTTACGGCTTGAGTGGTGTAAATCCACAGGGCAAAGAGCGCAAACCACGAAAAAAACTGCACATAGGCAAGTTGTTTCATGGTTTTTGGCATGTTTAATAGATCGGTGATGATAACGGTAAAGCCATTTCGCACCTCATTTTTTCTCAGTTGCGATACGATTAGGAAAAGCACTCCAACAACTAACAGACCAATGGAAAGTAAATACAATTCTTTGTGCGCACCTGTCTCTCCGTTTGCGTCGGCTTTAAGATTAAGTTGATGTACAAAGTAGGTGAGTATTCCGCCTATAAGCGCGAGTACTCCGCCGTAAGTCGCTTGTAATTTGGTGGTTACATTTTTTTGTGTACTTACTTTTTCGTGATGATCTTTAGTTGAAGTTGCTCTTTTGGCGTCTTCAAACGCTTGTAGTTCTTCAGGTGAATATTCTTTAGATTTGAGAACCGTCCAAAGAACAGCAAGGAAAAACACAATCGCTCCCACGTAGAAAGACCATTTTACAGAATCGGGAATAATCCCTTCTGGAGCGGTATTTGACAGTTCGAAAATGTTAGTAAATACCCAAGGTAAAGCGGAACCTACAACGGCTCCCAGACCAATGAAGAAACTCTGCATGGCAAAGCCTAGAGTCCTCTGATTTTCAGGAAGATTATCACCGACAAAGGCACGAAACGGTTCCATGGAAATATTAATGGAAGAGTCCATTATCCACAATGTTCCAATGGCAATCCAAAGACTTGGGGAATTAGGCATGGCGAATAATGCCAATGAAGCTAAGATTGCACCGACCAAGAAATACGGGCGTCTTCTCCCTAATCGAGTCCATGTTCGGTCGGAAAAATAGCCAACAATTGGTTGTACAATTAAACCTGTAAGAGGAGCTGCTAACCAGTAGAATCCAATTTTATCAGGGTCGGCACCGAGAGTATCAAATATTCTAGATGTATTTGCATTCTGTAGTGCAAACCCGAACTGAATTCCGAGAAATCCAAAACTCATGTTCCAGATTTGCCAAAAACTTAATTTACGCTTTTCCATTATCGTAATTAAAATGAGATACGATAAGCGCGTTGCTTATCAAAACTTTATTTGTTTTCGAAGTAAATTACAAGCTTTGATAATTGCTGCCAAATATATCGAAAAAATAGAATTTCAATAAGTTTTAGAAAATTAAAATTTGGAAATGAGTGTTAATTTGTTGAATCTCTGATGATCAGACTGGTTTCAATAACTTCAGTGGTGTATTGTTCTGCAGCACTGTATTCAGTTTCCTCTTCCTCCAAACGATCAATGAGCATTTTAGCTGCGGTTTGCCCCATTTTTATGCCGTTTTGACTTACAGTAGTGATTGTTGGAGTTGCATATTGCGAAATAATTCCGTCGGTAAACGCAATGACAGCAAGTTGTTCCGGTACGGCAATTTGCATTTCGTTGGCTGTTTTAATAATGGTTACGGCATACAATTCGTTAACAGCCAAAACACCATCGATCGCGCCTTGCTCGAGCAGTTTTTGAACCTCGTGTTTGCACTGAATTTCGTCGTCGGCACGAATGATGAGCTTTTCATTGACGGC
>JAIXTU010000038.1 GCA_027483785.1 Flavobacterium sp. | reverse complement strand
TTGCCGGCTGCGATTTTCTTGGTTTGTGAACATACTTTAAAGTTGTTGTTTCTAGAAATTCCAGCAGTTTTAAGTCGGCAATAAGTTCAGAACCTGTGCGTTCGTAGCTAACCTCATAAGTGTTTTCTCGCAAGTAATTATTCCAAGTTTCTTTCCCCAAAAAATACTGATTTACTTTCTTGCGAATGTTACTGCTTTTTCCGGCATGAATGATATGTCCGTTTTTATCGTGAAAGAAAAACACACCAACCGCCGACGGACATTTCTGAATGGCATCGAAAATTCGTGGCTCAAGTTCGTTAGTGCGTTCTGATTTGATAACCGATTGTAAAATTTCTCTTTCAATATCTCGTTCGAGCAAATATTTAAAAAGCTTTAATGTAGCTAAAGCATCGCCCGAAGCTCTGTGCCTGTCGGCAATCGGAATCCCTAAGCTTCGCACCAATTTTCCGAGAGAATACGCTTCCTGTTCGGGAAGTAACTTTTGTGCCAATCGAACGGTATCTATGGTTTGTGCATAGAAATCGTAACCTAATCGAGCAAATTCGTTTCGTATCATCCGATAATCGAATTCGGCGTTGTGTGCCACTAGAAAACAGCCATCGGTTATTTCGATAATGCGTTTAGCAAGTTCATAGAATTTCGGCGCATTTACCAACATGGCATTGCTAATACCCGTAAGTTTCTGTACAAAGGGTTGAATCGGTTTTTCGGGATTAACCAAGCTAATGAGTTGATCTACAATTTCATTGCCGTCGTATTTGTAGATGGCAATTTCGGTAATTCCCTCTTCATTATACTTCCCACCGGTGGTCTCTACATCTACTATTGCGTACAAATTCTCAAACTTTTATCGGGTTCCAAAAATAGCACTTCCGACCCGAATCATGGTGCTGCCGTTTTCAATTGCCAGCAGATAATCACCCGACATACCCATAGACAATACTTCAAAATTGTGCACGAGCGCATATTTCTGATATAACTGGTTCAGTCGGTTAAATTCCGTACTGATGATTTCATGATTTTCAGTAAACGAAGCCATTCCCATTAGTCCGCGAATGCGAATAAAGTTACTTTTCGGGAGGCTTAGAATTTCTTCCAATTCAGCTTCATCTAATCCAAATTTCGTTTCTTCACCTGCAATATAAACTTGAAGTAGAATGGCAATTTCACGTCCCAATTTGCGCGCTTCTTTTTCAATTTCCAAATACAATCGCAACGAATCAACACCGTGAATTAGGGCAACGTGCGGCAACAGCTGTTTCACTTTATTCCGCTGTAAATGTCCGATCATGTGCCAATCGATGTCTTTCGGAAGCCCTTGTGCCTTTTGCGTCAGTTCTTGAACTTTATTTTCTCCAAAAATACGTTGTCCGGCTTCGTACGCTTCCAAAATTAAATCGTTGTGCTTTGTTTTTGAAACCGCAACTAGTGTAACCGAATCGGGTAAACTTCCTTTGATTTTCAGTAAATTCTCACGTACAGTTCTCATAATTCGTAGATGATTAATCCGCTTCTGAATTTCGGTTCAAAATACGTGCTTTTAGGCGGCATGATAAAGTTGTGATCAGCTAATTCTTTGATTTCTGTGATGGAAGACGGATACAACAAAAATCCCACTTCATATTCACCTTCGTCAATCACTTCTTTGATCGTTGTAATCGATTGTTTTCCAGGAATATAATCAATGCGCTCATCGTTTCGTAAATCGCTGATTTTCAATATCGGATTAAGTACATAACGGTACAAAATATGTGCGTCTAACTTTTCTTCAATGGTTTGAAGATCAAACGGATTTTTGAACTGCAATTTGTAAAACGACTGTTTGAAGTACATTCCAAAATGATATTTCTGCTCGGGTTTGTACAATTCTTTTCCTTTGTTGGTAACCCAGAAGTGTTTTTCGATTTCTCGCAGAAAATCTTCTTCAGATAAGCCCGCCAAATCACGGATGATCCTATTGTATTCGAATATCTTAATGTCTTGTTCGGCAATTAAAAAAGATAAGAATAGGGAAGAAGCCGGCTGTTCGTTGACATACTGCTTTTCGAGTAAATCGGCAGAGGCAGAACGGTGGTGACCGTCGGCGATGTATAGTTTCTTTTGTTTAGAAAAATAATGTTGAATTTCAGTAACAGCTGTGGTCTGCGCAATTTTCCAAAGCGTATGCGTATCTTTCTGTGGCGTAGAAAATCGGTAAATAGGTTCAGTGCTACTAATTTGTTCCAGTTTTTCGCTAAATGTTGCACTTTGTTCATACGCAATTAAAACGGGTTCGGTGTTAAATCGCGTTTGATGCAAATAATCTTTAAATAATTCTACGCGGTATTGCAAGGTGTCTTCGTGTTGTTTGATGACTCCCGAGCGATAATCTTCCACAGAGCAGCCACCAACAATTCCTTGAAAAGTACCGTGTTTCGATTCAATTCGGTACAAGTAAAAAGCGGTCTCTGGATCGGCTACCAAAGTCCCGTCGGATTTAAAGTCGGCATATTTCTGCGCCACAAGCTTGAAGCGTTTTTCTAAACCAATTTTTTGCTGGTTTACATACGCCGGATTTAGCACGTGTAGAAACGAATACGGATTAAAATCAAGTTGAGCCGCTAGTTCCGCAGCAGAATAATCGTCGTACGATTTGCAGGTAACCAACGAAACTTTGTCGGCTCCAGGTCGAGCAACTGCTATGGGTTTAAAATGCGCCAACGACTACTATTTGAATTGATCTGCTACAACTTCAGCTTTTTTCGATGCAGCATAGTTATAAAATCCTTCTCCCGATTTCACGCCCAGTTTTCCAGCACGAACCATATTTACCAAGAGTGGGCAAGGTGCATACTTCGGATTTTTGAATCCGTCGTACATCACGAGTAAAATAGCTAAACAAACATCTAAACCAATGAAATCAGCTAATTGTAAAGGTCCCATCGGATGCGCCATTCCCAATTTCATAACGGTATCAATTTCGCTTACGCCCGCAACTCCGTTATAAAGCGTTTCAATAGATTCGTTGATCATCGGCATCAAAATACGATTAGCTACAAATCCAGGATAGTCGTTTACTTCCACAGGCGTTTTACCCAGCTGCTCGGAAAGCGACATAATGGTTTGTGTTGTTGTAGCCGAAGTATTGTAGCCGTTTATGATTTCAACCAACTTCATTAACGGAACCGGATTCATAAAATGCATACCGATAACGCGTTCCGGATTCGAAACTACAGCGGCAATTTGCGTAATCGAAATCGATGAAGTGTTGGTAGCAAGAATGCAATGATTAGCAGCAAATTCGCTCAATTGCTTAAATATCTTCAGCTTTAAATCTAGATTTTCAGTAGCAGCTTCCACAATCAAATCGGAAGTTTCAGCGGCAGCTTTTAAATCGGTCGATGGCTGTAAATGCGAGAGTGTTTCACTTTTGTCGGTTTCGGAAATACTTCCCTTAGCAACCATCCGGTCCAGATTCGTTGCAATGGTATTCATGCCGCGTTCCAAGGCAGATTCTGAAACATCAACAAGTGTTACGTCAAAACCTTTTTGTGCGAAGGTGTGTGCAATTCCGTTGCCCATCGTTCCAGCACCAATTACAGTAATTTTTTTCATTTTATTTAGAATATGATTCAATTATTTGATACGCAATTCGCAATGCCTCGGTTCCATCCGACAAACTCACTACCGGACGCGTTTGGTTTGTGATGGCATCTGCAAAGGTTTCCAACTCGTCGAGTATGGCGTTATTCGGCTTAACATCGGGATTCTCAAAGTAGATTTGCTTTTTCACGCCTTCTGCATTCTGAAGGATCATATCGAAATCTCCCGGATTTTCAGGTGCATCTTTCATTTTTACGACTTCACACTTCTTTTCGAGAAAATCGACCGAGATGTAGGCGTCTTTTTGGAAAAACCGACTCTTTCTCATGTTTTTTAACGAGATCCGACTCGCAGTTAAGTTAGCTACACAACCGTTTTCAAACTCCAATCGCGCATTCGCAATGTCGGGCGTTTCCGAAATAACACTTACGCCACTGGCATGTACTGCTTTTACTTTTGAATTGACGACACTGAGAATGACATCTATATCGTGAATCATCAAATCGAGCACAACAGGCACATCGGTTCCACGCGGATTAAACTCGGCCAATCGATGCGTCTCAATAAACATCGGACTATTGATTTTTTCGCGAACCGCTTGAAAAGCCGGATTAAAACGCTCCACGTGTCCCACTTGGCCCAGCAGCTTCATTTCTTCTGCAATTGCAATAATTTCTTCTGCTTCGGCAACCGTGTTGCTAATCGGTTTTTCAATAAAAATATGCTTGCCCGACTTTAAAGCCACTTTGGCACATTTGTAATGCGAAAGGGTAGGCGTTACAATATCGATTACATCAACGGCATGTATCAGCGTTGCAATGGTATGGAACTGTCTGTAGCCAAATTCAGCGGCAATTTTAGCGCCGTTCTCTTGGTTTTCGTCGTAAAAACCAACGAGTTCATATTTCTCGGATTGTTGTAAAAGCTTGAGGTGAATTTTACCTAAATGACCTGCACCGAGGACACCAATTTTTAACATAACTCACATTTTCTACAAAAGTAACATTATACCCGTTGCGTTTTTAAATTAGCGTAAAGAAAAGCTTGTTTTTAGACCGATTTATCGAAGAATAATTCCAATTTTATTCAGTTTCATTCTCTTTTTTTGGGCAATGCGCTGCAAAAATCGTGCGCTGAAAACAATTGGTGCAAGCGGCGCCCGCGCTTTTTGCTGCAACTCCTCGCTCCCGATCGCTATCGGAATCGTTCCTCGTCGCTACGGGGTTTCCGCGTCACTCGAGGCATTAGCCGAACTGTCCGAAGGAAATCGCTATTGCAACAACGAGACGTCCGTACGGGAAAATTTTATGGATGCGTTCACACTTTAGGTTGTTAGTATTAAGACTTTGATGTGTTTATCACTTAATGTTTCGATTTAATACCCGAACCCGCGTATCGTCAGTGCCTAAGCTTATCAAAGTCAGCTTTTCGAGGGTCGTGCAATTTTTGGGTAATGATACGTTCTGTGTTTTCTTCAGCAGTAAAATACACCGTAAAATTCTGTGTGTTTCGGTGTTTTCTGCGAGCTAAAAAAGCTGGTACTAGAGCTTGTGGAAGGGAACATTGTGTACTTCGTGAAAATCTTTGTCCAACATTGTGCTCTTTTTTTAGAAGTTAGAAGCTAGTCCCGATAGCTATCGGAATCGATGATTTCACCACTTAACGGTTCGTTTTACCACCCGAACCCACAAATCTTCGTTGCATGAGCCTGTCGAAGGCAGCTTTTCGTGGGTCGGTGCAATTTTTGGGTAACGATACCTTCTGTGTTTTCTTCAGCGGTAAAATACTCCGCAAAATTCTCTGTGTTTCGGTGTTTTCTGCGAGCTAAAAAAGCTGGTACTAGAGCTTGTGGAAGGGAACATTGCGTACTTCGTGAAAAACTTTTTGGAACTTTGTGCTCTCCAACTCTTTTCATCTCGAAATCTCAAAATTTTTAAAATATCCGGTTTTTCCGTAAAATTTATTTCCGGGAATTTCGTACGTGGGAATCGCTCCCCATCCCACCCGCCCCCATCAAGGCGAAGTTTTGAAAAAAAATCGACATACAATTACGGGTTTTCCTCATATTTTTTAAAAACGTAAATTCGAGTTCAAAAATACACTTTTCGTAAAATAAAGTAGGTCGAAAGTGATTGCTTGCCTTATTTTTGAGCGATTAATTTAACCGCGGATTCCACTTTTTTAGCAACCGAAGCATTATGAAAATTCTCGTTTTATCGGATTCTCACGGACATATAGACGAACGTATTTTAGATTATGCGTCAAAAGCTGATGAAGTTTGGCATGCTGGTGATATCGGAAATCTGTCGGTTGTCGATCAACTTGAAAAAGTTTCGAAACTTCGAGCAGTTTTTGGAAACATCGACGGACAATCTGCCCGATTGCGGTTTTCAGAAAACTACTTTTTTGAAGTCGACGGTTTAAGTGTGCTTATTCGACACATTTGTGGTTATCCGGGAGCCTACAATCAAATCACACGGTCTTTAATAGAGACGAACAAACCAAAAATGGTGATTTGCGGACATTCGCATATTTTAAAAGTGATGAGAGATCCGAAATACCAGCATCTGCACATGAATCCCGGAGCCTGCGGAATTAGTGGCTTTCATCAAATTCGAACGATGCTGCGTTTTGAAATTGAAGCCGCTAAACCAACGAATCTGGAAGTCATCGAACTTGGTGCACGACACATAAAAAAAAGTCCAGTGTAACACCGGACTTTTCTTCGCACTAATAAACTAAGTTTACAGGTTTACCTAATTCGATCAACAGATTTTACAAGATCTTCATCCCCTTTGATGGCCTTGTTGGCTAGCGCCAAACAAACGATAGAAACAATAGGAAGGAAGCTCCCAATACCTTTCACAGAACCTATAGGTCCTCCAGATAAATTTAGCAATCGATATACAAGTAATCCTAATAAAATTACATGGATTAAAATGTTCAGACGGCCAAGTACAAATTGCTGCTTACGATTCTTATAACTCAGCAAACTCACCACACTCAGCATGGCCGAAAGTCCAAACAGCATACTAAACTCAATTTTGCTAAATGCAAAAATATCGTTTCCATTATCAACGTACATTGGAGATAAAAACGATACAACTGCCGACAATAAGAAGGCAATTATTAGATAAACAGTTTGTATGCGCTGTAACATATTTACTATTCTGAACACTGCAAATGTATAAGCTCTTTTTTAAAAAAACCTTGTATTTACTAGAAATTAATTTGTAATATTGCAGCACAAAAGCATAAGTACTTCATTTTATGCCTTTTGTTTCTAAAAATTCTAATCAACATTTTTTTACTCACAATTCCCTATCTAAACTTATCCGGAAATCTATGTTCGATAGTTCCAAACTAAAGGCAATGAAGCTGCCTGAGTTGCAAGAAATTGCAAAAGCTTCACAACAAATTAAATATCACGGTGTTAAAAAAGAAGCTCTTATTGAAAGTATTCTTGCTTTACAAAATCAGGATTCTAAAACCGCGGATGTAAACGTTGAACCTAAAATCGAAAAACGAGGTCGAAAGCGTAAGGATGCAACTGTTGCTGCAGCACAAGTTCCGCTTTTCGACGAAGTTCCTACTGAACGGCCTATTGCTGAACCAGCTAAGCCAGTTTCAGAAGCGAGCGACAGTCAGCTAAACGAACCAGCAGTTGCTTACCAAAACAATAACGATCGGCAAAAGAATTTCAATAAAAAGAAATTTGAACCAAGAGCGCCAAAACCTTTTGGTAAACGTGCGGAACAGTTTTCGGAAAATACCGCTCCAAAAGCTGAAAATACCGATGCTGCTGAAGAAGCAACACCAGCACCCGTACAAACTAAGTCTGGACCCTTTCAAAAAAATCAGAACGAGCAACGAAATACCTTCCAAAACCAAAATTCGCCCGCGAATAACGGTAACAATCCAAACGGAAACTTTAAAAAGAAACCGGCATACAAAGACGCCGACTACGAATTTGATGGCATCATCGAGTCTGAAGGCGTTCTCGAAATGATGCCTGATGGATATGGTTTTCTTCGTTCTTCGGATTACAACTACTTGGCTTCACCAGACGATATCTACCTTTCAACTTCACAAATACGTTTGTTTGGTCTGAAAACTGGCGATACCGTAAAAGGTGTGGTGCGTCCACCGAAAGAAGGAGAGAAGTTCTTTCCATTAGTTAAAGTTCTTAAAATCAACGGACACGATCCACAAATTGTTCGCGATCGAATTGCTTTCGAGCACTTAACTCCCGTTTTTCCTCAAGAGAAATTTCGTTTAGCCGAAAAACAAAGTTCCATTTCTACACGAATCATCGATTTATTTGCACCGATAGGTAAAGGGCAGCGTGGTATGATTGTCGCCCAACCGAAGACCGGTAAAACGATGCTTTTGAAAGACATTGCAAATGCCATCGCAGCAAATCACCCCGAAGTTTATCTATTGGTATTGCTAATCGACGAGCGTCCGGAAGAGGTAACCGATATGCAGCGTTC
>JAIXTU010000104.1 GCA_027483785.1 Flavobacterium sp. | reverse complement strand
TTTCATGCCCGTTACTCGTTCTTGTACGAAGGTGTTTAAAGCGGCTATTTGCGTACGAACAACTTCAAAGGTTACCTGCATTTTCTTTTGGAAAATTCGCGTTACCCAAACCAAAATCGGCATCGCCACAAAAACGATCAGCGTGAGTTGCCAGTTCATAAAAAACATAAAGATGAGAACGACGATCATTTTCGATAAATCGCTCATAATCATGAATAAACCCTGGCTGAAAATTTTTGCAATGGCTTCAATATCTGAAACGGTGCGTGTAACTAACTGTCCCACAGGTGCGTTGTCGAAGTATTTCATTCGAAAACCGAGTAAGTGTTTAAATAGTTTTTCGCGAATGTCTTTTACGATATCCTGTCCGAGCCAGTTTGCCCAATACACGAAATAAAACTGAGCTAACACTTCGAGCAGTAAAACCACGGCCATTAATCCCAAGTAAAAAGCTAAGCCGCTTTCGTCTTTTGATTGTATGTAATTATCTACGGTTTCTTTAAGTAAATACGGGCGTAAGGCGGCAAACAACGAGAGCAATAATGCCCAGACGATAACGCCGTTAAAGCGAAATTTATACGGCTTGGTGTACACCATAATCCGCTTGAATACATTGGTATCAAAGGCTTTAGCTTTCATTTGCAGCTGTAGTTTTTAGGTGTGATGTAGGTTGTAGTTCCGCAAAGTTGTATGCAACTTCTGTAAGATACAAACCATGTGCGGGTACCGAAGTACCGGCTTCGCTTCGGTTTTTCGAGTCGAGAATACGCTGGAAGTCGGCTAGTGTCATGCGTTCAAATCCCAGATCGAGTAAGGTTCCGGTGATTGCCCGAACCATATTTCGCAAAAATCGATTTGCCGTGATTTCAAATAAAAGCTTGTCGCCATTTTGCGTCCAAACGGCTTTGGTGATGGCACAATTAAAGTTATTAACTTCGGTTTTCGTTTTTGAAAAGCACTGAAAATCGGTGTGTTGTAACAGAAGTGCTGCTGCCTCATTCATGAGTTCTAATTTTGGCATGCGCTTCAAAAAGAAACTAAAATCGGTTAAAAACGGATTTTTACTGGTGTGTACGTGGTATTCGTACGTTCTCGACAACGCATCGAAACGGGCGTGCGCTCGCGGATGAACTTCGAAAATATCGTGAACGGCAACGGAATCGCTGAGCAAGGCATTTACTTTGTAGCACAGCTCTGCCGCAGGAATTACAGTTGGGAAGTCGAAGTGGGCAAACATTTGTTTGGCGTGTACTCCGGTATCGGTGCGGCCGGCGCCGGTTAAGCTGATCTCAGTTCGAAGCAATGTTTCGAGTGCGCGCGTAAGTTCGGCTTGTACCGAAGGCGATTTCGGCTGTATTTGCCAACCGTGGTAGTTCTTACCGAAATAGGAAAATGAAATAAAATAGCGCAAGTATGTCGGGCTGTAAATGATTGCCAAATTTACGAATATTCAGCCAATTGATTAAGCAGCGAGATACGATATGATATTTTTAACAGCGGTTAGAAATGGATTCAGATGTTTGCGCGCTATTTTGCTGAACGTATGGCAATAAGCTTCGATTTCGAACTGTGAATAATTTTTCGATTTACGGATTTTCAGAATTCATGAGCTGATAAACATTGTTTTACAAGCGTTTGTTTTTTGCTGATTATTGAAAAACAGTAGTTTGATATTATTTTCAAATAGCCGTTAGGTTTTCTACATTTACCAAAAACAATCAAAAGCTGTGAACGATTCGCTTAAGCATTTAGGAAAACGCCGTCAACTTATTGAACTGCTTCGAACTAAAGGAATTTCCGACGAAGCCGTTCTGGAAGCGATGATGAAAATACCGCGTCATCTTTTTTTGAATTCGAGTTTTGAAGACTTTGCTTACGAGGATAAAGCCTTTCCGATTGCGGCCGGACAAACTATTTCGCAACCGTACACCGTGGCTTTTCAATCGCAATTACTAGAAGTAAAGCCTGACGATAAAATTTTAGAAATTGGCACTGGCTCCGGGTATCAAACCGCCGTTTTGTGCGCCATGGGTGCAAAAGTATATTCGGTAGAGCGACAGGTCGATTTGTTTAAGCAAACGTCTTTGTTGTTGCCTAAGTTGCATATTCGGCCGAAACATTTATCGTTTGGCGATGGTTATAAAGGTTTACCTACGTTTGCTCCTTTCGATAAAATTATTGTAACGGCAGGCGCTCCCGTGGTTCCGAATGCCTTGCTGTCGCAATTAAAAATTGGTGGTCGATTGGTAATTCCCGTTGGTGTAAACGATCAAATTATGACCTTGTATATTCGACAAACCGAATTGCGATTTGAAAAGCACGAATTTGGGAATTTTCGTTTTGTACCACTTTTAGAAAATAAATCGTAATGAAACAACAGCTACTTTTTTTGCTGCTTAGCATTCAAGTTTGTGCCCAAGGATATACAAGTTATTTCACGGGGAATAGTACTAATGTGACTACCGTTCCCACGAAAGGCTACTGTTTAATGGGTGGCGCTACGGAAAACGATAATGCAATGATTTGGTTGTTACAGCGCGCTAACGGCGGCGACGT
>JAIXTU010000224.1 GCA_027483785.1 Flavobacterium sp. | reverse complement strand
TACGGTAACTCCGCACTTTTGCAACTCGGTTTGCAGCGCAGCGAGTCGGTTTGTTTCTTTAATGGCTAGCGTTTTTAAACCGGTAAGTTGGCAAGAGCAACCCAATGCTGCGGCAGTAACGGCGATGGTTTGCGCGATATCGGGCTGATTTTCGAGATAAAACGCGATGTGAGAAAAGGCGTTCTGCACTTTTTTTATAACAATTCCGTCGGCAGTTTGTGTGGTTTGAACACCGAAAGATTGGTAATAGTTGGCTGTTTTTGCATCGCCTTGTTTGGAGTTTTGCTGCAACTGTGCGAGTTTCAGTTCAAATCCGATATCTGCCAAGGCAACAATGCTGTAAAAGTAAGATGCGGCCGACCAATCGGCTTCTACAACAACCGTTCGTTTAACTGTAGTTGGTATGTGAAAAATTACGATTTCGGAGCTAGTCTGCTCGAACGAATAACCCAGATTTTGGAGCAAATTGAGCGTAAGATCGAGATAACTTTGGGAAACTGCCGAGTTAGCTAATTTGATGTGAAACGGTTTTGGCAAAACTGCGGCATTGAGCAAAAGTGCTGTAATAAACTGCGACGAGACGCTGGCATCGATTTCCACGGAATTGTGCAATGCTTTTGGCGGCAAAATTTCGAGTGGTGGAAATCCGTGTTTTCCGAGGTAGTTTATTTGTGCACCTAAGTTATTCAAGGCTTCGACGAGCGGACCAATGGGGCGATTTTGCATGCGCTCGGAACCTGTAATGGTTCGTTTTTCGGTAGTTGTAACTGCTAAGAATGCGGTAAGAAAGCGCATGGCAGTTCCTGCATGACCAATGTTACTTGTTTCTGAAGTCGAACTCAGCGCTTGTTGTAATATTTGTACATCGTCAACGTCGGGTAATTCTGCAACAACGATTTCTAGGTGATGCTGTTGCAAAATCAATAATCGATTGGCAATAGATTTGGAGCCGGGTAAGTTTAGAGTAACGCCCGACTTCAAATCGTTTGCCTGCAACCGAAGCGTCATTATTTTAGTTTCTCGTTAGATTGGTGTCGGTCGTGATCACGTTTTGTTTTCAGCTCCATTTTTTTGGAAAAGGCAGCTTGCAAATCGGTGTTGGTTTGATTGGCGAGACAAAGGACTATGAAGAGGACGTCGGCAAGTTCTTCGCCGAGATCTTTTTGTTTGTCGGATTCTTTTTCGGATTGTTCGCCATAACGGCGTGCGATGATTCGGGCTACTTCACCAACTTCTTCGGTAAGTTGTGCCATATTGGTGAGTTCGTTAAAGTATCTAACGCCGTGGTTTTTAATCCAATCGTCGACAATTTTTTGCAGGTTTGTGATTTCCATTATGATTTCTTAGCAAGAACAATTCGCTGTTTTTCGGCTTCCACCATTTTTGCAAAGATAGCTTTTATTGCTGGGTAAGCTTCTGCGGGAAGAATGGGTTGGTTAAAATCGGTTACAGAGGTTATTCTCAGATTACTTCCTTCCGTATTAAAATTTAACTTGTATGAAAGGGATTTGTCTTCTAAAGCAACGAAAACGGGTGCTGGCATTGATTCTACTTGAAATCCTTCCGGAATCTTAATGATGTATGTGAATTTAAACTGCTTTGGATAATTAAAATCTACGGGGGATTCTCGGATATCTTGTTTAAATGGATTTTCGGATGTTGTATAGAATAGCAAGGGTTTCAAATGTAGTTTTCCCGCTATTTGGTCGCAAATATTATCGGTTTCAAAGGAGAAGCTTTCTACAAAAGAGTAGGTATCGTCGGAAGGCGGAACTCGTTTGTAATTGTCGACTGTAGCTCCTGATAGCTCTTTTTCTAGACTTTCCAGATACGCATCAGAGGCGTTATCAGGTGATGCTCCGAAATAGCTTTTAGCGAATTGGTCGGTCAATTGTTTGCGCATGTTTCCTTTTAAAGTTCCGTTTGGGCTTAATTCGGCCATTAATGTAATCGCTTGAACGGAAGTAGTAGTTGGCATCAAATCAATCTCTTCGGTGTATCCTTCTTTTGAGATATAGCGCCCTACCCAATTGAGATCTCTTGCCGGTAAGAGGTTCGGTATAGGAAGGTCGTCTGTTGCATCGATCAAATACCGCACATTATTAATTCTTGCTAGGCAAATAACTCCGTTGAATGCATCTCTACTTGGAAATAAAGGGATACCGTGTGATCGGGTGCTGATAAGTACGGGATCCGCTTTAATTCCCAAATGCTGTAACATATTAATTAACAGCAGATTTAATTCGGCGAAATTTCCCGTTTTTGCTTTGTAAGCGGCTTTAATGCCTTCATTTGTGAAAATGCCATAAAAACTGTTCCAAGCTACTTTAGATTTCAAGAACTTTATGGTTGCAAGAAGCTTATCCATTTCGCTGGGCTGATTCTTAACAATTTCGTCGAGTTCAGTCTCATAAAAATTTTTGGCAGTAATTTGCTCGCTAAAGTCGGCTTTATAGATACTTTGCGCCACCGAAGCCCAATCTGCAGCGAAGTTAGTAATTGTGCCATTTCCTTGTCGGATAGAGGCAAGTTCACAGGAAATAGCAGACCTGTAGTTATTTGGATTAGCTACATAGGGCTCGTCGGGAAGTGCGGGTACGTTGAGCAATTCGTAACTGTTCACGATTTCTGAAAACAACCAATTTCCTTGTCTTTCAGAGCGAGACTTGCTGGAATTGAGAACTTTTGGAGTGTAATTACCTCTGGTAGATACACGATAATTGTAAAAATCGGGAATGACTGTTGTTAATTTAGCTGCTTTAACGGGAACTTGCTCCTGAAACACAAAATCCTGCAGAGTCATTATACGAGGTGATAAAATCTGGATTTCAATTTCAAGAATTGAGCCTTCTTTCACATTAGGAAAGACAAAGGTTTTAACTGACCAATATTGGTTATTTTGCGTTACAAAAACTCCCTCATCTTTTATTTTTGAGCGTTCAATTTTTCCATTCTCTAAATTATAGGTATAAGCAGATTCTAAGGTAACACGTTCTCTGTACGCACCGTCTGTATAAAACGGAATCTGAATAGTTGCATAACTGTATCCCTCCTTTTTATAAATTTTAATTTTCTCTTTTATTCGAGTATCTACTTCAAAATCACTATTGCCCGAGCCCAGAGGAAAATAGACACTTGCTGATTTAAATAAATACGCTGCTACTGCAGAAGTGTCGGATTCAAAAAATTTTTGCGCCAATTCTTCTTTAGTGACATTACCTAGTTTATAGTCTTGGCAATATCCTAAGCAACAAGCGAAAATGAATAAATAGGATAATAGCTGCTTCATTTTATTGAACTTTTAAGATGATTTTATTTTGATCTGCTCGGTTTACTTGTTCCAAGAACTTTCGGTATTTTTCATAGGCGGAAGAGGGAAATTTTCCGTCCTTTAGAAGTAATTTTCTGACAACGCGACAGGTTTTATTATCCTTTTTTTCAAAGCTTAATGTATAATTCCCAAACTCTGAATCTATAGTAACATTATCTGGTAGGATGTCTAGGGTTTGATTATCTGCCAACAAAACGGTTACATCAGTTTGTAGGGTTTTCGCATCGTCTAAGATTAAAGCCGACTTGCGATTTCTGATGCGTTTCGGTATGTATGTATCCGGAATCAGAGCTAAAGGATGAATTGTTTTGTATTCACCCATCAATTCGATAAAGTTAGATGCTTCTACGTCAATTACCTCTGTAAACTTTGGTTGCCATTCGTCGAGCTTATATTTTATATCCTTTAGCTGAAGATTATGTATGGTTGAGAATAGTTCCTTATAGTGCGCATCACGTTTTTTCGCATCATACTTTGTCTTCATGTATGAATTATCAAAATGAACACCAAGATTTTCTATTTTTATTTGAGCTTTCATTCCACCGTCATAAGCCATCTGAATGGTCGCTGAAAAATCATGAACATTCTGCTCCGCGGTAAAAATTTTGGTATGAACAATCTCTCCTCCTTGTTCATCTTTGATTACAAGTGCGTCGCGATCGGCAGTAAAAGTACCTGCAAACCCAAATGGTAGATCTTGACTAGTACATTCCACCCAGATATAATCGTTGTTTTCTGGAAT
>JAIXTU010000427.1 GCA_027483785.1 Flavobacterium sp. | reverse complement strand
CCTGAGGCAATTACTTCATCTGCTGAATCGGTGATGGTTATGAACTTGTCAACTCCATTGCGTACGCAGGTAAACACGTAATCAGTACCAATTGATAGATTAGTTATTGCAGCCTACTCCGAGGTATAATTACAGACTGTAATTTCCTGTACAAGTCCCAAGTTATTAGAGACTACTACCTCGGAAGGGTACTGATTGAAGTTGATACATTGTGCTATAGCTCCGTAATTACAAAGCAACAGCAAAAAGAGCGTAATTTTCTTCATAGAATTTCGTTTAAACGTTTCTACGAATTTAACCTTTCCAAATGATTTTTGTTCAGGTAATTAGTTATATCACAAAAAAACAAGTTTACAGTTTTTTTATAACGAAAAAACCTATCGCGAGCGTGATGCGATAGGTTTTTGATAAAAAACTTAATTAAAAACTACTGCTTGATGAACTTCTTTGTAGTATTTGCTTTATCGCTGAAAAGCTGTACAAAATAAGCGCCTGTTGCGAGTTGCGAAACGTCGATTTGTGCGCTGTTGCCTGTATTTTTCTTTTCAAAAACGACTTGACCTAATTGGTTTAAAATTTTTACTGCTTCGATATTCTCGGAGGCCGAAACATTTAGTAGCGTTGTCGCCGGATTTGGGAAAACGCGCACAGATCCTTCGAAATTTGGAGTATCTACATTTAAAGTTTCAGCGAATTGAACTATAAAGTTTTCCACTCCCAAACCTTCGGACGTATCGCTGTCATCAGTAATTCCTTCAATCATCACATAAACACTTTCCATTCCGTTCATTTGTGCTGGGATGTCGAATTTATAATTGTAGAATCCAGAAGTACTAACTGCAGGTTCAATACTGTTTCTCGAGTGAATAGTACCGATTAACATAGCTCCATCCATACTTCTTTCGGTGTTCACATAAACATTATACATGTCATTTTCGTTTGCATTTTCATGTCTGTGCAGATATACGTCGACTTCTGTGGCTTGTGTGATATCGGTATAATCGATCGGTGCAGCGAATAGTACTGCTGAACTAGCCGAAGGTTGTTTGTAAGCGATGGTGCTGCCCGAGTAGGCTTCGGCGATACTTCCCTCACCAGTAGGTTCATACATCTGCCATTGGGTATCTCCTTCGTACACGGCAGCCGACCAGCAGTAAGGCATAGCGCCATTTTCATAATCAAATCCTTCTTCTGAGATTTCTTCAATATCTGATGTCGCACAATCCGTATTTGCGATAATCGGACCAATCCAAACGCCACTTCCTGCAGCACATGTTGACTTAATCCAAATGTAGTAAACCGTTAAAGGCTCTAAATTTTCTAATTCGATGCTGTTTGCGGAAGTTGAGAAATAAGTTGAAAGCAGATTTGGATCTGTATTTGGAACGGTGCTGTAAACAACTACACCTCCCTCATTGCTATTTCCTTCCCAAGCTAATGAAATAGCATCGTCTTCGAAATCAACAATAGAAACGTTGTAAATGTCTTCGCAAGCTGGAATTGGCTCGTAATAGATGTCGTCGAGCGCCACGTAATTGTAGATGTCGCCACCTTCTAATTTAAAACCTATATATTCATCGGTCGTAGGTGTGTTGAATACTATGGAATACGTGTAGTTGTTGTACTCTGTGAATTGGAAAGACTCTACAGGCGTGAATGTAGCATCGGCATTGTTTGAACTCATGGTACCAACAACTAAAGTAGCGTTTCCGAAGGCAGAGAATCGAACACGGTATTGGCCTGAGTTCAATGTGCTTACACGTGGCGAAACTAAAACGATATTGCTGTCGGTTTCGTCTGCTGGCCCATCACTGTAAAGGTAAACCAACTGAAGGTTTGCTTGATTTTGTCCGTAGTAATACGTTTGAATACTGCTGTATGGCGAAACATTTGGACCGCTTACAATTCCTGTCCAACAGTTTGGAAGTTGCGGAGTAGTTACAGCTTCGAAAGTTTCAATAAAACCTTCCACAATTTCACAACTTGTGTAGAATATATATGTCTCCGACCACACTCCAAGTTGATTTTCGCCGCAGCTGCTTCTCACAAAAACGTTATAAGCTGTATTTGCTTGTAGATTTGTGATGACGCCCGAATTCGTTTCAAATGTTACGGGTGTTGCGCCTTCTGTTGAATTAGCTGTAGTTACCACAACTTCGTAGGCTACAGCTCCGGGAACTTCGTTGAAATTAATTTGTGCTTGGTTCGTACTTATATTGCTGGCATTGATACCACTAACATCCGGACAAGCGGGAATGGCTTCGTAGGAAATATCGTCTAAGACAATATACGAATATTCACTATCTGAGGTTATTTTAAATGCGATGTTAGTATCGGTGGAAGTGCTTGAGGTAAAGTTGTACGTTATGGTTTGTATGTTTTCCGTTAAATCAAAAGTTTGCAACGCAGTGAATACGGCATTGTCGCCAGAACCACTAATCGTTCCTAAAGTTACATCGCTAGTTCCAAACGCTTTGAATTTAATTCGGTTCGTTCCTGTATTTAAATTTGTTACCGCAGGCGATACCAAAATAACCTCTAGATTTTCTGTAAGATAATCCTGATATAAATACACACTATTTTGTTCGGAAGTATTGCTGAAATTAGTGATATAAATTCCTGAATACGATGATGCAGGCTCGTTTCTTACAATACCTCTCCAACAGTTAGGTAGTTCATATGCACCAGTGAATTGCTCGTAAAATGTTGCTACAGGGGCGCAGTCGGTTGTAGCGGTTGTCGAAGCCGACCAATATCCTACTTCTTCTTCGCCACAACGGGTGCGGATCCAGAAATTATAGGTTGTATTTGGCTCTAATGAAGTGATTTCAAATGGATTTGCAGTTGTGTTTACGATAGTCCCTTGATTCGGATCGTTGATTGAACTTACTGCATAAGAAATATCGTAGGATGCAGCTGCAGGTATATTTTGGAAGGAAATCGTTGCCGAGTTGGTTCCGGTTGCAGTTATTTCGGCAGAAGCAATGTCTGGACAAGCTGGGTTCTGTTCCCAGACAACGTCGTCCACAAAAACAGGAATATAACTTCCGTTGCCTGTTAAACGGATTCCAATATACGTATCACTACCATCATAATTTGAAAAATCAACAGT
>JAIXTU010000073.1 GCA_027483785.1 Flavobacterium sp. | reverse complement strand
TGCCTGAGCGTATTGAAGGCTGGGAAATTACACTAAGAATAGACACTTTCTGTGTTTTCCTCACCAGTTCCCTATTGCGCAAAATTCTGTGCGTTTCTGTGTTTTCTTTGCGCGAAAAGCCGGTGCCTGAGCTTGTCGAATACGCACCATTGTGTCTATTGCGAAAAACTTTGTGAAAAATTGAACTCCTTAAATCGTTTACATTCGAAATTTTTTCAAATTACGGTTTTTTTTTTTTTTTTATTTCTGGGAATTTCGTACGTGGGAATCGTTCCCCATCCCGCCCGCCCCCCTCGAGGCGAAGTTTTGAAAAAAAATCGACATACCATTACGGGTTTTCCACATATTTTTTGGAATAGGTATTATGATTAGAGTACTAAGTATTAAGACTTCGATAAATTCACCACTTTACGTATCGTTTTGCCCGCCCATACCCGCGTACCGCCGGTGCCTCAGCGTGTCGAAGGCTGGGAAATTACACTAAGAATAGACACGTTCTGTGTTTTCCTCACCAGTTCCCTATTGCGCAAAATTCTGTGCGTTTCGGTGTTTTCTTTGCGCGAAAAGCCAGTGCCTGAGCGGAGAATTACCTTAAGAAACGACACGTTCTGTGTTTTCCTCACCAGTTCCCTATTGCGCAAAATTTTGTGAGTTTCGGTGTTTTCTGTGCGCGAAAAATGGAGTTCTCAAAATCAACTGCAGCAATTCCAAGTTGTAAACCGAAAGCTATTACCGTTATTTTCATGCTTAAAATTGCACTTCACACATTTTTACCCTTTTATAATGCTCAAATTCGCAACTTTTTACCACAACATAACTACACAACAAACCACCTTGGTTACTGCCTAATCTCGCTGCTAGCAGTCGTATAGCTGTTATGTAATTAGTTTTCGCCTGTATAGTTTTTGTAACGTCGTAAAAAAAACTGATAATCAGTAAAATGCCGTCATTTACAGAAATTAACCAAACCATGAAAAACCTCTTCTTTGCGATACTGCTTACAGCTTCAGCTCAATCATTTGCACAACCCACCACGGCTCCAAACGCGCCAACTAATAATCCGGCCGACGTAGTTTCCATCTACGGAAATACATTTCCAAATATCGCCACAAACTATAATCCCGATTGGGGACAGTCGGGCATTTGCTGTACCAACGCCAGTTTCGATGTTGGCGATGGCAATCTCGTATTAGCCTACCTCAATTTTAACTACCAAGGAACAAACCTCGCAGCGCAAAATCTTTCCAACATGGAATTTCTTCATGTTGATGTCTGGACCAACGCCAGTCCAGCAAACACAATCTTACAAGTAACTCCCGTAAACAACGGCAGCGGTCCGAGCGAATTTTTAGTAACCATAAATCACACACAAGGTAACTGGTACAGCGTAGATATCCCAAAAAGTGCGTTTACTGGTATGACTTGGGATTCGGTTTTTCAAATGAAATTTGCCGCAAACGGACCCGGGAGTATCTCGCCGGTAGATATTTACCTCGATAACATCTATTTCTGGAAACCAGCAACCCCACCTGGTGCCGATGCTTCTTTGGCGGCATTGAGCATCAACGGCGTTGGTCTTCCAAATTTCTCTGCAATTACAACGAATTATACGGTCGATTTAGTTGTAGGTACTACCGATATTCCGCAAGTGTCGGCTGTTGCCACCGATCCAGCTGCAAACATTGTGATCGTACAAGCAAATGCATTACCAGGAACCGCAACAGTAGTTGTAACTTCTTCAAACGGACAAGTACAAGAATTTTATAATGTAAATTTTACTACAAACACCCCAAATGTGGCTCCAACTCCGGGTACGCCCAACGCCGAAGTGCTTAATATTTACAGCGATACCGGTAACTTTACAAATACCTGGACACCCGATTACGTTTTTGGAGAGTTCGCATCAACGCCCGATTTAGACGCTACTGCCGTTACCAACGAAGCCATACGCATGAATTTTGCCGTTGCAGGTTATGGCGAAGGAACGAACACAGTAACCGATATTTCAAATTACAATTACGTGCATTTCGACTATTTCGCCGACGCTAACTCAAACGAGATTCGATTTATCTTAATCGCCAATAACGGTGGAGTAGTGGAGTACAATTACGAGTTAACGACAACGGGCAGTAACGGAACGCTGGTTAAAGGGGCTTGGCAGTCGGTTAATGTTCCTTTAAGTTTTTTCCAAAATTTAGGATTCAATAAAACCAAGTTTTTCCAATTTAAGTTAGGAACCAGTTCCGATTTGGTTTCAGATATCGTGTATTTCGATAATATTTATTTCTCGGTAAACCCAGGAACGATACTTAACACCAGTACATTCGAGCAACAAGCAAACGTTCGTGCATTCCCAAATCCATCGCGTGGAAACTGGACAATACAGACGGAACAAAGCATACAAACAGTAAGCGTGCACGATGTTTCCGGCAGACAAGTGCTAGTGCTAACACCGAATTCGTCTGAGGTTATCATCGATGCAGCTTCATATCCCACCGGACTCTACTTTGCAAAATGCACCACCGCCGCAGGTTCGCAAGTGTTGAAATTAGTCCGCAAGTAAATAGGAAATCCCCAAATCTTTCAATCTTTCAATCTTGTAATCTTTCAATCTTGTAATCTTTCAATTTTCCCGGCCGCTATTCCCGCCATTTGTTTCAAGTACGCACCAAAACGGGGTATTTTGCGCGTGCAGCTCGCGGCTTCTTCCAGTCGCCGCAGCTTTCGGCAAAATAGCCCCGTTTTGCTTTGCGCGCTTTCCACGTCTGTCGGGGCTGCGAAATCCGTTACTAACGTTTAGTGGGAAAAATGTATGTAAAAAAAAAGTAAAAATTGATTTTAGTAATTAAGCTTACATGTTTTCTCTGTTAGAATGGTGCTACGTCAAGCTTCCCAATACATTTTATTCACTACTAAAAAATTTTCGTGGTATGAGTAATGGTAGGATTTATGCGAGTACAGCAAATAAAGTATGGAAATTATTGGCTAGGTATAATTAGAAGAGAGTATTTTTGAGATAAATTTTAAAAAGATAGTTCGATTAATCTCTCATTTGTTTTTATGATAATTACAACTCACGCAAAAATGAAATTTACTTTTTTAATTCTATTACTTTTCGGATATCAGTCTATAACTGCACAAGAAATTTTTAAAGCTGAAAATTTGGGCTTTAGTATGGAAAAACCTTCGAATTGGATTGTTGGGGAGGATAGACAGGTTTTAGATAATCTGAAAGATAATATCAAATTAGATCAACCGACCTTAGATAAATTAGTTGCTCAAAGCAATGATGGTATTCGAATAGTTACGTTTTTTAAATATCCCATTGAAAGCACTAGGGGAGTTATTCCAACAATAAAGGCAAACCTCAGAAAAAATGCAGCTGGTTCTTTTGAACTCTTTAAGAAAGGTATTATCGCTAATCTAAACAGTATGAAACAGGCTTTTCCTGATTTTAAATTTCTTGAACAACCTTACAATTCAGAAATTGATGGAAAAAAGTGCGTAGTTGCTTCATGCAGCTATACACTCAAAGCTAAAGATGGAGAGGAGCAAGTAAAGTTTTTAATCTACGCGATATATAATGGCAAAAATTATTTTCAGGTAACCTTTATGGATTCTCAAAAAGATGACAATTTTGACTTTTTCAAAAAGCTTGCAAAAACAATCAAAATCGAGTAAGCTTCTATGCTAAACAAAATTCGAAAGAACTGTACCAAGACTCTCAATACCTAGTTCACCTAAAATCTTATAAAAACATTCAACTTTGTCAGCCTGCAGATAACCAATCTCTGAGTCAATCATATACATACGCAACTTTTCATAGATCGTTAAAAATCGAGAATCATTCTGCTCCGATTTAACCTGATCATATCAAATGCTGCAGCCTAATCTTTTTGCAGTCTAGGTTTCTTTTCTAGTCTAAGTCCTTCCACATAATTCAAAAAAATGTAGCGAGTATTATCTAATATAAAAGTTGATTCCAAACTCCCCAATACTTTAAACATCCTTACACCTTATACTTCAAATTCACACTCGCAATATTGGCGTTTAAATCGGTACTGCGGTCGTAATGACCTACACGAAATTCGAGCATCGCCCAGTGCGGGTTTCCAAACAAGCCGTTCTCCGGCGCCATGCGAACACCAATTCCGTAGAAATTACTGTGAAAAGGCGATAAGTCGAAGTTGCTCGTGCGGTACTGCTCGGTAGGTGCATGCTCGCCGTAGGGTTTAAAATACTTGATGCCCGTTTGGTCGTAATAACGATAAAAAGGCGTTAGCGAGAAAAAAGGCGTAATTTTTACCGGCAATTCCAATTCAGCGGTGTGCGATTGCATGTCCCAATCATCCGTATAAAAACGGTAAAAAGCACGAACAATTAAATGATCTCCAAGGAAATAAGACAGCCTACCTCCAATCGGAATTTTCGTTCGCGTATCGGGTAAGTTCTCCTGTGTTACCGAACCGTCGGATAGATACACACGGTGAAAAGGCAAACTCAAATACCCAGTTTGCTGCACGTAATCGGCTGTTAAACTCACTTGTAAATTCTTATTGATCGCCTGTGCATAACTTAAACTGCCCGCAAACGTATTGCGCGCTTCCGTTCCGCCGTCGTCCTGACCTTGTCGTAACTCAATCGGTTTGATGATCTTCACCTGATCGAGAAACGCCTGAAATCGTGCGGTAAATTCGCCGTTCCGATCTTTGGTTTTTTGAATAAACGCCGCCGTTCCGTTAAACGATTGGTAATCGTATTCGGTCGACGAGCCTACGCCAATGGCAAACGAACGTCCTTTGTCAATCTGCTCAGCCGTATACAATAAACTCGGATACACACGAATATCTGAAGAAGACGCCGAAGTATTGGCTTGTAAATCAACACGATCCGAAGATGCCGAAGAATAATGATCCACACCAACTTCTACATCTAAAGTATGTTTTTTGCCCGTTTTGCCGTATTTCACTAAAGTGACATCGATCACATTGGCAATGTCGGTTAGCTTTTGCGAACCAATTCCGCCCGTTACCGAAGCATTATCGCCGTTTTGCCGGTAATACGACGAAACGAGATTAACCTCCTCGATTTTCAATTTGGTGGGTTTGTAACCGCTTGAATCTTTTGGCGTTTGTGCCTGCATTTTGAAAAAAGCGAGCAAAACCAGACCGCTGATAACTATTTTTTTCATCGAATTTTTTTTGGGAATTAATTACAACCACAGCCTCCGCCAACTTTTCCAGAACTTGCGCCACCAGAACCTTCACGGTAACTTTGAAAAGACAGCTCTGTTTTAGCAACCTTTCGCGGAGCAAGTGTCATCTCGCTGTCGTTAATTTTTGATTTTTGATAGCCTTTTAACGACGTGCAATGGGCGCCGCTAAACGATACGAGCGCCAGCACAGCCAGCTGAACGAGTTTTTTCATT
>JAIXTU010000243.1 GCA_027483785.1 Flavobacterium sp. | reverse complement strand
GATGTACGGTGACATGGCAATTGGCAATTTGGTTGAGTAATTGCGTATGTGGGAATAATTGCTCGGCACCCAAGGCACAATTTAATCCGATCGACAAAAGCGGTAGATGCTCGATACTATAGACAAAAGCTTCGAGAGTTTGCCCGGATAAAAGACGTCCGGATAAATCGGTGATGGTACCAGAAACCATAACAGGAATTGGTGCACTGCGATTTTCGTTGCTTTCTGCGATTGCCACAAGTGCAGCTTTCGCATTAAGCGTGTCAAAAATGGTTTCTACAAGGAATAAATCTACGCCACCGTCGATTAATGCTTGAATTTGTTCTGCGTAAGCGTCTTTGAGTTCGTCGAAGGTAACGGCTCTAAATCCGGGTCGGTTTACATCCGGACTCATGCTTGCGGTACGATTGGTTGGACCGATAGAACCTGCAACAAATCGTGGCTTTTCCGGATTTTGGTCTGAATATTGGTTGGTTAGTTCTTTAGCTAGTTTCGCTGCTTCAAAATTAAGTTCGTACACGAGCGATTCCATGTGATAATCGGCCATGGAAATTTGGTTACTATTAAACGTGTTGGTTTCGATAATATCGGCACCTGCATTGAGGTATTGGCTATGGATTTCGCGAATTGCGGTGGGCTGCGTTAAGGTAAGTAGATCGTTGTTTCCTTTAAGTAGCGTGCTGTAGTCTTGGAAACGGGTTCCGCGGAAGTCGGATTCTTCGAATTGATAGGCTTGCAACATGGTTCCCATGGCGCCGTCGAGTATCAGTATTTTTTCAGAAAGTAATTCTGTAATGCTTTTCATAACATTTTATTTAGTTGAAACTGTTACGAAAGCCCAGAAAATGGATTTAGGTTATCTGCGTCTGAATTCAGACTAGAATGTAGCACCTTCTTTGCGATAAAGGGTTGCTAAGCTGTCGTTGGGTCTATTCCCTCGAGCTTTCGTGATAACAGTCGGTATATTTAAGAACGCTGCAAAGAAACAACACAGTTCGATATAAAGCAAAAAAAAGTCCGCCAAAGCGGACTTTTTACTATTTGAATGTAGAAATTACTTTTTGATAACTTTAGAAGTAGAAACCGCTCCTTCGTTTGAAGTAACATTTAACATATAAACGCCAGCCGCTAGATCAGCGATTGAAATTTGAATTTCATTACCAGCTTTTCCAGCAATTGTTTTTACGGTTCTTCCGTTCAAATCAGTTAAAGTTGCGCCAGCAAATCCACCGTTAAGGTTTGTTATGTTCAATACATCAGTTGTTGGATTTGGGAATACAGCCAACTTAGATCCCTCAGGATTGTTAACTGAAAGCGGAGCTTGGAATGAAAAAGTATCAAAGATAATTGCATGTGTACCACCAGTAGTATTCTGCTCAGATTCATTCAAGAAACTGAAGTAGTAAATACCAGCAGCAGGTGCAGTGAAAGTAGTCGAAGCTTGTTCGAAAGTTTCATTAGTAAACTCTAAGTTAGCAGTTAAAACTGTTGTTTGGGCCTCTTCTGTATCATCAGTTCCTACAGAAACCACGAAGCTGCCTACGCTTGTATTCGGAGCAACATTTACATTTCTATAGAAAAAAGACAAAGCAACTTGCTGACCTGCTGCTAATGAAATTCCACGTGAATACAGTCTTTCATTAGTTGGCGCTGCAGTACTACTAACAGAAACAATTGAGCTTGTCCCATCATTAACTAAAGCTGCTGCTAAGTCATTGCGGATATTCCAATCAAAAGCAGTACCTGTAATTGAACTTGTCCAACCGATGAAATCTAGGTTTGTTGACTGATCAAAGCTCATCGTGTAAGGTATGATTGCAGGTGTAAATTGTGTTGCGAATGCAATCGGACCAACCCAAGTGCTATATTCCGTACCTCCACAAAAAGTTCTTACGTAGAACGAGTAAACGGTACCTGAAGTCAAATTCGTTAAATCAGCAGTGTTTGTATCTAAATTTAAAACTGTACCAGTTCCTTGCACAAAACCTTGAACTCCATACTCAAATTGATATCCTTCAGGTGTTCCCACTGTAGGAGCATCCCAAGTAATACCAGCTTCAGTAGTAGTTGGTAGGGTTGAAAATGCAAACCCTGTAGGTGAAAAACACTCAACAGGTGTAAATGTAAACTCGAAACTAAATCCTGCGTCACTCCATCTATCATCCCAAACAATAAAATAAGTCTCTCCTGCCATAACCTCTTGGTCAGCAACTGTCGAGCGGTAATTTTCAGGAGCTGTTGTTTGAATATCGTCGCTTCCGTTGATACAAGTCAAAGCGTCGCATGAACCTGTAAAGATACTCAATCGAGAGTCTGTTCCATTTGGCCCACTTGGGTTTGCGGCAATATCCGAGGTTACAGTAATTAGTCCATTAGATGCTGGCGTGAAGCTATACCACATCGCTGCGGAAGCTGCTGTTTGCCAACAACCAGTAGCTGGATACTCTCCTACGATAGTATCAACAACGTTTGTTCCGCTTCCGGTCAGCTCAATAGCTGTATCGCACGTCTCTTGAGCATAACCTGCTATACTGCTCAAGCAAACAGATACAAAAAGTAATAGTTTTTTCATAATCCTTATTTAATATTAAATTCAACGGTAAAAGTATATATTTTTCCATTAAAAAATATTTCTACCCAAAAAAAGTTGGAAAAATCGGTGTTAAAATATACTTTTGCGCACGAAAATCACGGAGGAAAAATTTGATCTGATTGCAACCTCGTAAAAAAAATGCTAAAGCAGTGCCTCACCTCCCTACTTTAGCTACCGCAATCATCCTCCATTTAATTTATAAGTAAAATGGCATATTTCTTTACATCCGAATCTGTTAGCGAAGGTCATCCAGACAAAATTGCAGACCAAATCTCCGACGCTTTAATCGACCATTTCCTGGCGCTAGACCCACAATCGAAAGTGGCTTGTGAAACTCTAGTTACTACAGGTCAGGTGGTTTTAGCAGGTGAAATAAAATCGGATATTTATCTTGATGTACAAAAAATTACCCGCGAGGTAATTCGAAAAATTGGTTACACGAAAAGCGAATACAAATTCGATGCAGAATCATGTGGAATCCTTTCGGCACTTCACGAACAATCTGCTGATATTAATCAAGGTGTTGAGCGCAAAGATCCCAAAGAGCAAGGAGCTGGCGACCAAGGTATGATGTTTGGTTATGCAACCAACGAAACTGCCGATTACATGCCTTTGGCTCTCGACCTTTCTCACAAATTGCTTCAAGAATTAGCTGAACTTCGTCGTGAAAATAACGAAATCAAATACTTACGCCCAGACGCCAAATCACAAGTTACTTTGGAATACGACGACAACAACAAACCGTCTCGTATTCACACCATTGTTCTTTCTACACAGCACGACGATTTCAATTCAGACGAAACCGCAATGCAAAAACAAATCGAGGCCGATGTTAAAAACATTCTCGTTCCGCGAATTCTGAATAAATATCCTGAATACGCACACTTATTTAACAACGAAATTACCTACCACGTTAACCCAACTGGGAAGTTCGTTATTGGCGGACCACACGGAGATACCGGACTTACCGGAAGAAAAATCATCGTAGATACATACGGCGGAAAAGGAGCGCACGGTGGAGGTGCTTTCTCCGGGAAAGACCCAAGTAAAGTAGACCGATCTGCGGCTTATGCAACAAGACATATCGCAAAAAATCTAGTTGCTGCAGGCGTTGCTGGCGAAATACTTGTTCAAGTTTCTTACGCAATTGGTGTTGCCCGACCTATGGCCGTTTATGTCAATACATACGGAACATCTACTGTATCTTTGAACGATGCGCAAATCGCAGAGAAAGTGCAAGAATTATTCGACTTAACTCCTTACGGTATCGAAACGTCTTTGGAATTACGTAACCCAATCTATCAAGAAACGGCAGCCTACGGACATATGGGACGCCGTCCGGAAACCAAAGAAAAAACGTTCTTAGGCCCAGACGGAAAATTGCTTACAAAGACCGTTAATCTCTTTACCTGGGAAAAACTAGATCGCGTAAGCGACATCAAACAAGCTTTCGGATTATAAAACTAAGCCTCCTTCGGGAGGTTTTTTTATTGTTCGTTTTCGTAAAAGACACAAACAGTAGAATAGTCGATTTTTTTCTTAGAACCTCTATTTCAAAAAAAATAAATCGATCTTTTTGACTATTAAATTTGATTGCCGCCTATTAAATGGCTCATTGATGAAACTACTTAACACAAAAAACTACTTCAACAATAGCTCCACTTTTTGTACGTAAATCCGTAAATGATAAAATGGTTTTTTCAAACCGCTCTAAAATATATTAGTTTAGCCTGAAGTAATTGAAATGTATGCGGATACTTTTTCAGAAAATACAAAACCAGCAAGTTCATCTCGTACTAGGGCTTTTGAGTGCTGCCACTGTAATGAACTTTCATGATAAATCGGGCTTCATGTTATGGTTTAAATATATCTCAATTGTTTTATTAGGAATTCAAGCCTGGAGACCTAAATACTATTTTGCATCCCTGTGTTCTTTATTCATTGCAGCCTTGTACTATGCATTAAGTTTTCCGAGATTGGCGAACCACTCTGTGCTTGAATTTTTTACGATTCTAGCCGTATTTTTCGGTCTAGCTTGGTTTGTTCTCTTCCGCAAAAAGCTATTCCCTACACCACTAACACCAACAATATTTAGGCTTACCCTTATCAGCATTTATTGGTATGCTGGATTTCACAAGCTCAACGCCGACTACTTTAACCTTCAAACCAGCTGCGCAATATCTATCAACGATCTGATAATCGATTTTGCAACACAAACACTCGAATTAAAACGCAACCTTGTTTTAAAAACACTAATTGTTGCAACTTTTATCGTAGAAATGATCGTGCCATTTGGATTGCTTTTTAAAAACCTTAGAAAATTAGCTGCTGTTATTTTACTACTGTTTCATACGTATCTCAGTATTCGGGTGTTTGCCGACTTTAGTTCGTTTGCTGTCTTTTTGCTAGCCGGTTGTCTGTTAGACTTTTCCGATAAACCCATAGATAAATCAATTATTCGCTCTTTTAAAATCTATTCTAGCTTAGTTATTGTGGCTGTTTTGATTGAAACACTTTTGACTGTTCAAGCAGTTCCCAAAACTACAAGTACTATTGTTCACGGACTCATATACACCATGGGAGTACTATTCTTGTTTATCCCTATTTTTAGAACCGAAACAACAGAATATTGGATTTCAAATTTCCAAAGAGTAGCGCTTCTCTGCATTCCTCTGGCGGTAACAATATGGTCCATCCGACCTTATTTCGGATTGGGAAATACAGCAAACCTTACAATGTTTTCTAATTTAATTACTGAAAAGTCGCGCTCCAATCACTTCTTAATAGCAACTAATCAGACAAAAATCACCAATTGGGAAGAAGACTACGTTGAAATTGTACAAATGCCAAATGAATTAAAACATGAAAAACTGGAAGGCTATCTTTTGCCAAAACAGGAATTAGCGGTTCTTATACGGTATTATGCAACTCGTTTTCCAAAAGATAAATTGCCTGCAATTCTCGTTTATCAAGGAAAAAGACTAAACATACCCGATTTAAAAACTTCCGCTTTCGCAGAATACAAGCTATACTATAAATACGTTTTTTTTCGACGCATTCCCAAAGAAGGTCCTTGCCCGTGTTTGTGGTAATATAGATTGAACTACAAATTGTACTTCACACTAAACAGCAAAAACCTCG
>JAIXTU010000382.1 GCA_027483785.1 Flavobacterium sp. | reverse complement strand
ATTGAGTCTGCTGTATTTTTTAATACCACAAAATACTTACTTTTAGCGGTATTTCCATTTTTAAAGTAAAATGGGTCAAAATAGATAATATTACCTTCGGTATACATTGCCTTAATGACAATCAGAATATTGATTATAGATCTCGCGTTTTCGCGAATCGTGCTCAACAAGTTTTCCTAAATCTATTAGAAATTCGGTATTATTAATTTTCTCTGATTCTAGCAGTTCTAAAACAGAATTTTCCTTTGCAGTAATATACCAAGGTGACGATTTTCTATGAGTATAAGAAACCAATTCCATGGCCGTTTTGTTTCCAAAATTTTCAACGACAAAATCCATTAAAGACATATCGTTATCAGTAAATTCTTCATCGCTAAACTCTACCTTTGGAATAATTTTAATGGAACCATCAGCGTCATCCGATTTCGAAATAAAATTTTTGAGAAGCGCAGGTTCCGATGATAGATCAATGAATAATTCTTCAGACACGGGACCAAATTTCCAAACCTTGTATCTTAGATTTAAAAATGGGATACCACTTTTTTTAATCGACAACTCATCTAAAATATAAAGTAGCTTCAGTAATTTCGTCTTGGAGAGATTTGGAATATGTTGAGACAAGTAGACAATAGTATTGCCTATTTTGGACAATTGTTCGTCTGTAAATGTTATGTATGAAACAGTTTTCATCACTCAAAGTTATGAAATTAAAATAACTAATCAACCCTTTGGTTGATGCGCCCCAAAGTAATTACCACTAGCTCAACCACTCGCAAATTCCACGTGCTTCCTAAACCATCTCCACTTTGCTAAACTTTTTTGTTACAAACCTTTAAATCAAAAACGTATTTCCATGCTTCGATTTGATTCGTACAATTTGGCTATGGCCTTGGGTGCAGCGATAGCTGGGAATGGGTGGGGTTTGTGCGTGAAAGTCGGGGGAGTTTGTGGGGCAGGGGTAGGATTGCCACCAACGTTCGAGGATTGGCGTTGTGGCTTCCTAGCGTTCTGTTAGGTTTGTAACTGGTGTTTAGTAAAGAAAATGAGTTGATTTTAAAAATGAAGGCATTGCTCCAAATGTGCGTTATGACTTCATTTAAATATGATTCGCAAATCATTGAATAGTACAACCGAAAAAAAGCACAGGGTAAGGAACCTATGCTTGTCTTAAACAATGTACGATGCAAACTAATCAGTCGCGTTTTTGCAATGATTAATCGCGAAACTGCCTATGTTGATAGGTATAAATTTGCATCCTTAAATTTATTCAATTTTTGTTGCTTTTTATCGTAGTATGTGGAGCGGGGATGATGTTGTGCAAGAGCTACGGCTGTTAGCGGCTAGGATTTTTGTGCAAATAAGCGTAATTTAAAGGCGTGTTTTGTTGTATATTTGATATAGATTTGCGTAATTATTTCAAATTAGTATGTTGATAGAATTTTCCGTACAGAATTTTAGATCCATTAGAGAGTTACAAACGATCAGTTTTGCGGCATCCGCTTTGAAAAGTTCCCAAGAAAATGAGTATGTCGATGACCGAAATGTTGTGGATTATAATGGTTTCAAATTATTTAAAACTATTGGATTATACGGAGCAAATGGAAGTGGTAAGAGTAATGTAATAAAAGCTCTAAATACATTTGTTGAAGTATTGGCAGGTCAGCCAAGTTCAGTTTCTAATCTCCGAGATTTATGCCAACCATTTCTTTTTCAAGAAAATGCATTGGATACTGAGTCGTACTTCCAAATTGTCTTATTAATAAAAGGAGTGAAGTATAGATATGGATTGACGGTTAAATTTAATAGCGAGCATAGTTCCAATACCCCTGATAAAAGTTCGGAAATCGTTACTAACGAATGGCTTTATAGTGATAAGAAAGGTAAGAATTCAATTTTGTTTCAGAGGGAAGGGCTTCAAATTATCAAAAACTCACTCCAAAGCAAGACCAAAATTCCGACCAGCTTGCCATTTAAGCACACTTTATTTTTAACTCACGCAGCGGCTTTCGACACTCATGGTGATTGCTTTCTTATCACTGATCATTTAAGACGTTTAGTCACATCTAACTTTGAGGTCAATCACGACAAATATCGATGGATGTCTGTCAATGAAATGCAAGATTCTGAAACTAAACATAGGTTTATAAAGCTTTTGTCGAGTTTTAATTTAAGTTATGATGATATTTCGTTAGAAGAAGATGTTAACGATTATGGGTTTTTGAATATTTATCCTCAAGATAAAATAGTCCTGAAAAAGAATTTTTTGCGTAACTCAAATATAAAGTCTGTTGAATTAAATTTAAAGGAGAATGAATCTGCAGGTACACAAAAAATGTTTGACTTGGCAGGACTACTTTTAAGAGCTTTTAATCTCAGTGAACCTGCGTTTATTATTTTAGATGAAATAGACAGTAATTTCCACCCTTCGTTACTAATCCAACTAATTAATCTATTTAATAACCCTAATTTCAATAGAAGTAACTCACAACTTCTTTTTACAAGCCAAGACACAAATCTGATGTCGCCAAAAATTATGCGTAGAGATCAATTTTTCTTTACTGAAAAGAAGGAAGATTTTTCAACGCGAATCTTTTCCTTAGCGCAATTGAAAGGAATTAGAAATGACGCTGATTTTGCCAAACAATATCTTTCAGGATATTATGGAGCATTGCCAATTTTAGAAGATTTTTGTGTTTCTGAAAAAAATGATCGATCTGATGAATAAGCCATGGGATTTAAAGATTGAGGATAATAGAGCCGTCGATGACATTTATACATTTTTAATATTCTGCGAAGACGAAACAAGTGAGGTTGAATATTTCAGATGGTTTGAAACAGAGCTTATAAAGGTTAATATCATACCAAAGCAAAAAAGTATGATAACAAATGTAATCAAAGCAATTTCTCATTGTAAAACTAATGGGATTATTGCTGAGGATAACAGTGTGGTTGAAGGTTATCAAGTATGGTGTGTGTATGACAGAGATAAGGTACTTCATGATGCAGCGTTATTGGAAAACGATGAGAACTTTAATGTTGCGCATTTCGTAGCGGAAAAGCATAAAATTAATTTAGCTTGGAGTAATGATGCTTTTGAACTTTGGGTTGTCTTGCATTTGCAGGATGTTGATTGTGAGGATGATGATTACAAGGAGCGAAAAAAATACTATGCATTACTAGATGACTACTTTAGCAATCGTAACAATCCAAATGAACGGCTTAGAAAAATACTAGCGTATGGCTCATTTTCATACAAGAAGGATTTAAAGCATCAAAAGAACTTTATTCAGGTTGTAAGAAATGAGATATTACCTTTTACTGAAGATGCGATTAGAAGATCTGAGGAATTACTCGAATATCACAAGACTAAATCATCAGCATTAGATAAATGGTCACCATGCACACTAGTCCATTTGCTGGTTCGACAATTATTAGATAAGGGTGGGAAGCAATTGCCGGTTGCAGTTTGACAGCATTACCGCCAACTCTCAGACATACGAAAGTTCTTACATCAAACTTCGATTCTATTTTTGCGTAAACCCCTTTAAACCATTCAAAAAACATATTTTTATTCAATTAGCAAGCTTTTGAAAAAGTTCACTTTTTTGATATGTTAAATTTGTTTACGGTACTTCTAAACTTTATTCCTAGAACGCAGTTTCATAAACTTTTGCGGCTTTTACCAGCAATGCTGTTTTTGAGAAAAATTTCCTTTAAAATACAATCAAAAGTAAGTATTAGTAATATCGTGGATGTTATTGGCCAATTTAAACATTTCCCTCCACCCAAAACTACCTACTTATAGGTATTTTTCCACCAAACGTTAGTAACGGATGCCCTAGCCCCGAGTGCAGCGGCAGCCCGGAGAAAAAAACGGCTACGTGAACCGCGTTACGATGGCGACCCAAGAAGCCAGCGGCAAGGCGTGAGTAAACGTGCCGTGTTTTTTGAGGACTACAGCGAAAAGCGGGATTAGCTACTAAAGAGCAGCATTAAAAAACGAGGTTCTGCTAAAAATAAGTTGCCCTTGTGTTACCTTTTCGTTGTGTGAAGGTGCAGTTGTACAAGCATGAAAAATAACCATTAAAAGTGCAGGTGCCAAGAACGCATAAAAAAACCCGGACTAGCCGGGATTATTCTGAAATTTTTACTTTTTGTGAAACCTCTTGATGAGGAGCACCATCGGGAGTTTGACAATACCTGTTCTTACAACTCCATCCACTTCTGCCGCAGCTGCTAACCCCAATAGCAATTACTGCGATAATCAAACTTTTACGTAGCATTAATTTTAATTTTGAACTAAGTTACGCCGTCAATTGCGTACGAAGTCATAAAATCGATGTACTACACTTAAAGTTCCATGAGCTGCTCAATATAGCCTCTGTGGTTGGATAATCTCGGTATTTTATGTTGTCCGCCCAACTTGTCTTGCGCTTTCAACCAATCGTAAAATAAGTTCTTGCGCGCTTGGTGAATCACCGGCGGATTTAACGTCATATTCCTGTTGCGCTTGGCTTCGTAATCGGAGTTGAGCGATTTCAACGTATCGTCGAGCAACGTACAAAATGTATCAAAATCGGTTGGCTCGGCTCGAAATTCGATAATCCATTCGTGGGCACCTTTCGATTTTCCGTCCATGAAAATCGGCGCAACCGTGTAATCAACTACTTCGGCACTCGTTCCCTTGCAAGCCGCCGCAATAGCACGATCCGAGTTTTCTACAATCAACTCTTCTCCAAATACATTGATGTGGTGTTTCGTTCTGCCTGTAACGCGAATTTTATACGGATTCACCGAAGTAAAACGAACCGTATCGCCAATTTGATACCGCCACAAGCCTGAATTCGTGGTAATTACCATCGCGTAATTTTTACCAACTTCTACTTCCCAAAGCGGAATAATTGCGGCCTCGGCCGTTCCAAAATCCGACATCGGAATGAACTCGTAAAAAATGCCGTAGTCGAGCATGAGCAGTAAATCTTGCGAATTATTCAAATCTTGAATGGCAAAAAATCCTTCGCTCGCATTGTAAATTTCGTAATACTGAAACGTATTCGACGGAATTAAATTCCGATACGGAACCCGATACGGATCAAAACTCACGCCGCCGTGAAAATATACTTCCAAATTCGGCCAAATTTCCAATAAGCTGCTTTTGCCGGTCGTTTCCAAAACACGATGCAACAAAACCATCATCCAACTCGGAACACCCGCCAAACTCGTTACATTTTCATTAATCGTTTCGTTTACAATAGCCGGTAATTTGCTTTCCCAATCGCTCATTAACGATACTTTGTTGCTGGGCGTTGAGCTAAACTCGGCCCAAAACGGCATGTTTTCAATGAGTATCGCCGATAAATCACCAAAAAACGTATTGTTGCTTTCGTACAATTCCTTACTTCCGCCCAAGCGTAAACTCTTGCCTACAAAGAGCTGCGAATCTTCGTTGTTGTTCAAATACAAACACAATAAATCTTTTCCGGCTTTGTAATGACAGTTTTCGAGCGCCTCGTTCGAAACCGGAATAAACTTGCTCTTAGCGTTGGTCGTTCCGCTCGATTTGGCAAACCATTTTATCGGAGTAGGCCAAAAAACATTGTGTGCGCCTTGCCGACATTGCTCTATTTCCGGCTCAAAATCTTCGTATTGCACCACCGGAACTTGTCGGGCAAATTGCGCGTAACTTTTTACGGAACCAAAACCGTATTTCTTTCCTAAAACCGTGTGTTCGGCTGTTCGAACCAACGAAAGCAATAGTTCTTCTTGAACTTCGTGCGGATACTTGATAAACAATTCAATTTGGTGAATTCGCTTTTTGAGAATCCACGAGGCAACAGAATTGATAATAGGTAAGGGCATAGGGCTCTGGGTTAAAAAAGCATAAACACGATTATTGCTTTCAAGGCTTTCAAAAATAAAAAAAAATGTCAACTTTGCTCGCAATCACAACCGCAATCCAACAAACGCTAAGCTATGCTTTATCGAGGAACTTTGCAGAAAATGCAAACCGAATTTTCGAATCCTATAAATTATTATTTGGTTTTCGAATCCGACTTTTTGCAACTCAATTCGCAGTTGGGTAAAAAGCTGTCGATCAAAGCGGTAGGTTATCAGTGCTTGAATTGCGGAAAAGCCAAACGCATTTTTCGTCAAGGTTTTTGTTACGATTGTTTTGTTTCGGCACCGTCTGCCGGCGATTGGATCATGCGTCCGGAGCTCTCCAAAGCGCATTTGGGCATTGCCGATCGCGATTTAGCCTACGAACAAAAAGTACAATTGCAACCGCATGTGGTGTATTTGGCGGCGTCGTCGAGCGTGAAAGTAGGCGTTACTCGAAAATCGCAAGTGCCCACCCGCTGGATCGATCAAGGTGCGTCGGCGGCAATGTCTCTGCTCGAAGTTCCAAATCGCTACTTAGCCGGAATTTGCGAAGTTGCGCTCAAAACTGCGTTTTCCGACAAAACCAATTGGCGAAAAATGTTGCAAAACGATGTGGCCGATATTTCCTTGCCCGATTTTGTAGATGAAGCGCTTTCGCTCATACCGTCGGAGGCACAGTCGTTTATCGATAGAAATGCAGCAGCAGTTACGCACTTGCATTATCCGGTTTTGCACTATCCAAGCAAGTTGCAGTCGCAAAGTTTAGAGAAAACGCCACACATCGAGGGCGTTCTTACCGGTATTAAAGGTCAGTATTTACTCTTCGAAAACGGCGATGTGTTTAATGTGCGCAGCAACGAAGGTTACGTAGTCGAAATCGAGTTTTAATGCTGTTTTTTTGGGCGGCATTTCGCGCTTTCCACTGCAAGGCGCACCACCCAAAAGCGTTTCAACCGCGCGTTGTTGCGGCTTCCGTTGGTCGCCACCACAACACGGGTTTCAAGCGCTTTTTGGCGTCACGGCTTTCCGTTGCAATCGCGGCCGCGACATGAGTTACCGGCGTGTCGATTCTTTAAAAATAAATAAAAAGGCATAGTTTTTTATACTTTAATCAAATTGCAACGCACAAAACTAACTTTCGTATCTTTGAACAAAGGCTTTAAATGACAACTAAAGACAACATATTACGAGTTTTAGAATCGAACAAGCGAACACTATCGACCTTTGGTGTACAAAAAGTTGGGCTTTTTGGCTCGTACGTGCGCAGTGAGCAGTCAAGCCAAAGCGATATTGATATACTGATCGATTTTGAACCTGAAAAGGAAAACTTCGATAATTTTATGGCTGTCTGTGATTTGTTTGAAGGTTTATTTAAGCCCGAGAAAATTGAAGTTCTTACCAAGAATGGACTAAGTCCTTACATTGGACCTAGAATTTTAGATGAAGTGCAGTATGTCTAAACAGCCAGAAGATTTTTTAAGACATATCAATGATGAGTGCGAGTATCTCAAATCTGTTAGCGCTGATATAAAATTTGAAGAATTCCTAGCCAACGAAACGCTAAAGAGAGCAGTTGTAAGAAGTTTGGAAATTATTGGAGAAGCGACGAAGAAAATTCCAGCTGATAGTAAAGTTAATTGGAGTTCAGTGCCTTGGAAAAATATGGCAGGAATGCGAGACAGGTTGATTCATGATTATATAGGTGT
>JAIXTU010000379.1 GCA_027483785.1 Flavobacterium sp. | reverse complement strand
GTCACGCCTTACTCCTCAAGAAGATATGGTGCGCATCATGGCAGGAGAATATGCGCTCATTTCTCATACTGATAAAGAAGAATTGTTTGCTATGCTTTGGAGGTATACCGAAGATTTTCAACGTGGTTTTCGTCGGAAACGAAAATTTAAAATGATACTGAAAAGCTTGGTGGGTAAGTCAAAATAGGATTTGACGCCTTTTCACATTTAATTTTTCTTTTTTCGCGGCGTGTAGTTCTGAAGGAAATCGCCTTTAGGAGTTCCAATGTCAAACGAACTCCATTTAACAAAATCGCGAGTAGCCAGACGCGCGTCGTTTGGCGACCAATTTTCGTATTCGATTCGATATAATGCCGAGTACAACTCTGCTCTTCCAACGCCGTGATAGCAATGGATTAGGATGGGATAATTTTTTGGGTCATCAAGAATGGCAAAAAAAGTATCTAGATTTTTTTTGCTCGGAACTTGCTCCGATCCGTTGTTAACGTAGGTTACTTGCTTAACTTTTGCCACCGCCTCCTGTTCCGATTTGAGTTGTGCGGCCACCTCCGGATTGTTAACTTCATCTGTCGACTCGGGAAAACGTAAATCAATAACGGTTTTTATGTTGTATTCTTTCAATACTTCCGGTAACTCGTCGGGCGGAATAACCCCGCTTTTGTAAAATTTACCTTCTGATATAACTTCAAAATTGTGTTTAATGTTTACTTGATAGATGTACTTTCCAGCAACGGCTAGCGCCAATACGAGAAAACATATACCAAAAATTTTAAAGTTCTTATTTTTCAAAAGCTTAGTTTTTCGTGGTCATTTCTTTTAAAAACTGATATCGAACATAAACGCTATATGCATTTAAGTAGCAAATAACAATTCCTCTTCCACCGTCGAGTACGCCCAAACGGATTAAGTATTGGTAAACGAATTTATATAAAGGTTTGATTACGAAATGGAAAAAATTGGGAACAATACCCCGATTTTTAGCTTCTATTGCCTTTAAGCGTCCGTACGCAACCATTTTGGCTTTGTACGATTGATAATCGGAATAGCTGTAATGTATTAACTTCGATTTTAGCTTACCGATTTCTCCAATTACATCTAGTTTCTCGTGAACCAATCGCTCGTTAGTGTACCGAGCTTTTCCGCGATGAAACAAACGAAATATCTTATCGGTTTGCCAACCACTAAAGCGCAATTTCGAATTTTTAAACATAAAAGTTCGATAGAGAAGATAAGCGCTCTTCGGATGCTCACTCACTATAGTCTCTAGGACCTCTTTTTTCAATTCGGGTGTTAATCGCTCGTCTGCATCGATGAATAAGATCCAGTCGTTTTGCGCTTGATCAATAGCAAAGTTTCTTTGCGAGGTGTAGTTTTCAAATTTATTTTCAAGAAACTTCACATAGGGAAAAGACATGCAAATTTCTTTGGTACGGTCGGTACTGTATGAATCAACAACTATAACCTCATCAGCAAACGCTAATTCGGTTAACAGCTCTTTCATATTGCGCTCCTCATTTAGAGTAATTATTAATACCGAAAGTTTCCCTTTATGAGGATGTAACATGCAAACAAATTATTTTACAAATATAAATTAGTAAGTACTTTTGCTGTAAATAAAAGTAAAAAAATTACATACATGACTGTTTCCGTCATTTTGAGTACCTATAATGCTGTAGAATGGCTAGAAAAAGTGCTGTATGGCTTTAGTTGTCAGACGTATACCGATTTCGAAATCGTTATCGCAGACGACGGCTCACGAGACGAAACTGCCCGTATGATTCAGAAATTCCGTCAAGAAACCAATCTGAAGCTCGTACATGTATGGCATTCGGACGACGGATTTCGAAAAACTAAAATTTTAAATGCGGCAATTCTTAAAGCAAAAGCAGATTATTTGATTTTTACTGATGGCGATTGTATTCCAAGAGCCGACTTTATTCAAGTACATCTCGACAATCGAAAACCCAACACCTTTCTCTCGGGCGGCTACCATAAGTTGTCGATGGATTTATCGCACAAAATAAGCCCCGACGACATCATTTCCCAACGCGCTTTCAGCAAAAAGTGGTTGATCGAAAACGGACATCGCAAACCCGTAAACATGAAAATTGGTGCTCCGCGATTCTTGCGTCCGATTTTAAACGCATTAACGCCAACAAAACCAACGTGGAACGGACACAATGCTTCCGGTTGGAAAGCCGATTTGCTCCGCGCTAACGGATTTGACGAACGGATGAAATACGGCGGCGAAGATCGAGAATTAGGCGAGCGACTCACTTTTGCAGGCGTAGTGGGAAAACAAATCAGATACAGTGCTATTTGTGTTCATCTCGATCATGCTCGAGGTTATGTTTCCGAAGAAGTTTGGAAAGTTAATGATGCCATCCGACTCGAAACTGAGAAACAAAAGTTGCAGCGCACCGAGTTTGGAATCGATTCTGCAACGCGCGATGAAATCCTGAAATAATTTTTGTTTTAGCTTTTTAAGCGATTTAAAAACGCCTCTAAAGCAGGAAGTATTAAATCGGGTGTAAATGCTTGGTAGAGCGGCAAGGCACTTTTTTTCATTTGTTTTGCGGTCTTGTCGCCATAAAGTTCCGGCTTGTAATCTTGCAAATGCACCGAGACATGATTCGTTCCGTCTTCAAAGGAATTCCAAGCTTCTTTGATAATCCATGTCGAGAAAATCGTAAAGGTTTTAATACCTAAAGCTTTGGCCATATTTACAGCGCCGCCTTCGTTTCCAATCAAAGCTTGTGAAAAGTGGGTGAGTGCTAAAAACGCACGAATATTTGTTGGAACTAAATCCGATACAATGCGTTGCTGCGTTTCGGGAGCGCACAGCGCAAAAATCGTTTGCACGTCATTGGCTTGTTTCGGCATGTAGTTTAAAACTAATTTACTCGACGTGTTTACTGCTATAAAATCGAGTACTTGTGCCATGTACGGCGCCGGATACGACTTACTTTCATCGCTTCCTAAAATACCAATTACGAGAAAAGGATCCGATTCCAGAATTCCATGTTTCCGCAACGTATTTTGTGCTTCTTCCTTTTCGGAAATTGTTAACCAAATTTTCGGACGCAAGTCAAATTTAAAATTTGGCGCAACGCAGCTCAATAAGTTAATCCGATTTTCGAGTGCTGTTCCTGCATGGGTGAGAGGTTTATCGATAGGTGCAATATTAAAATGATACAGCTTTTGCGAGTACTTTTTGAAAAAACCTATTTTCACGTCGGCACCCGAAGCTATGGTTACCAAAAAGCTCTCGGGTTTGTTGTACGCATCGATCACCATGTTGTAGCGTTCTTTTCGAATCCGATATAAAAACTGAAGTCGCTTTAAACTGCTTTTTTTGTAAGCGTCTTCGTATAAAACATAGGTGTCGATATTCGGATTGTTTTCAACAACGGGTTTGGTGAACGGATAAATCAAGTAGTGTATTTGCGCCTTGGGATAAATTTGTCTCAAGTTATTGCACAATATGCTACTTGCCAGCACATCGCCGATCATCTTTTGCTGAATCACCAAAATTTTTTTCATACGTATTTTCGGTAACGATTGCCCTAGCCCTGATTGAACGGAAAGCGCGCATTTTACCGCGTTTGCTTTTTGAGCTTTTAGGCAGCGACCAACGGAAGCTCGACTAAAAGCGTAAAAAAGGAGCGTGGTAAAAGCGTACTTGCAGTGAAAGCAGGATTAGCTTCTAAAAATTAAACAGCTACTTCGTACTCGCGAAGCGCATCGTTTAAACTTGTTTTTAAATCGGT
>JAIXTU010000228.1 GCA_027483785.1 Flavobacterium sp. | reverse complement strand
CTTTTCGCGAACAAATCGTTCTAATTCTGGAATTTGCTTTTCAATAGCCAATTGAAATTCTTCTGGTTTTACATGATCGAGCGAAAGTACATCGATAACTTTTCGAATTGCCAAAAGTTTATCGGCTGGCATTACTTCGTTTTTCATGTATTTTGGCCAAAGCTCTTTTGCCAGGTCATACATGCGCGCGTGCAGTGAATCCTTATGTTTAAGTGCACGCTCATAAATTTCTTTAGCTGAAAACGTTGAATTGATTTCCAAATCAAATTTCTTGGCGTACATATCGGTTCCTAGACGAAAGCTTCTGAAAGGTCCGTTGCGTTTGCCTTCTAAAAATTTCACATAAGCTGTAACGGCCTTGGCAGCGGCTTCGCACGCTTTTAGATTTTTATCTTTTTGATTTTTGGAAAGTGTCGAATTTTTGAAAAGCTGCGGCAAATCAGATGTAAATACCGACTTAGCCGCGTCGTTTTGCGCAATAGCTAATTCCAGATGCTCTTTGGTTATTTGTTTCAAATTTTCTCGCGCCGAGGCATAATACTCAGGAACAAACTGCAATCGATACGCGAGTTCGTTTACTTTCTTGGTGTTTTTTGCATCGACTTTGGTAAGAATTTCCGAAAACTGTCCGCAGGCGTTGTATTCAGCCGGATTCCATTCCCAAGACTTGATTTCTTTCACAGAAAATTCGATTTGTGCCAGCAGATTCTTCAGCAATTCGCAGTCGATTTTATTCAAAGTACTCAAATCGTCGGAGTCGAAATCCTGAAGTTTATCACGTTGATTTTCAATGAATTCAATCATTTTAGCTCGAGATTCGGCGTTCGGAACCACCAATAAACTGTCGTAAGCATGGTTTCCGTTCGCCACAGCAGCTTCCGGATTTAACTTCCAATAGGCGTCAATAAAACTGTTTTTATAGGAATCGAATTCGTTATCGCCCGGACGATCTTTTAAACACGAAACCAATAGTAATGCTGAAAAAAGTAGCAGATATTTGCGCATGAAAAAATGTTTGTTCTTGTAAATTTATCAAATTTAAATGAAATACCTACGTGCATACTTTTTGAGCTTTATTATAGTTTTAAGAAAGTATGACATCCTTACATTTAACTTGCAACAAAAATTGAGCGTATGAGTGCTATCAAAATTTTATGGGTTGACGACGAGATTGATCTTCTTAAACCTCACATCATGTTTTTAGAAAAAAAGAACTATCAGGTAACTACCTGCAACAACGGGAGAGACGCCGTTGAGCTCTTTGAAAGTGGCGATTTTGACATCGTTTTTTTGGATGAAAACATGCCCGGTATGAATGGTCTGGAAACGCTCGCTGAGATGAAAGAAAAGAAATCGGCAGTGCCTGTAATCATGATTACCAAAAGTGAAGAAGAGTACATCATGGAAGAAGCTATTGGTTCAAAAATCGCCGATTATTTAATCAAACCCGTAAATCCGAATCAGATTTTATTGAGTTTGAAGAAGAATTTAGATCACTCGCGTCTCGTCTCTGAAAAAGCTACACTCGATTATCAGAAAGAGTTCCGAAAGATTTCTATGGAACTCATGCAGGTAAATACTTTTGAAGATTGGACCGACCTGTATAAGAAGTTGCTTTTTTGGGAATTGGAGTTGGAAAACATTGAAGATCAGGCGATGATTCAAATTTTGGAATCGCAGAAAGCAGAGGCCAACTCGCAATTCGGAAAGTTTATTGAGCGTAATTACGCCGAATGGATGCAACCCAAAGCGGCTCGTCCGGTTTTATCGCATACCTTGTTTCGCGAATTAGTTGTTCCGGAAATCAAAAAGAAAGAAGCACCTATTTTGCTTGTGGTGATTGATAATTTGCGATACGACCAATGGAAAGCCTTTGAATCGACCGTTGGAAATCATTACAAATTGGAAAAAGAAGTGCCGTATTTCGCCATTTTACCTACAGCCACGCAATACGCGCGCAACGCCATTTTTAGTGGGTTACTTCCCGTAGAAATGGAGAAACAATTTCCGCAATATTGGAAAAACGATATTGATGAAGGAGGAAAAAACTTGTATGAAGCCGAGTTCTTAACTGAGCAAATTCGTCGTTTGGGTTTGAATATTAAACAAGAATATTTCAAGATTACGAATTTAGCTTCTGGAAAGAAATTGGTGGAAAACTTCAAAACCTTGAAAAGCCACGATTTAGTGACGGTAGTTTACAACTTTGTAGATATGCTTTCGCATGCAAAAACCGAAATGGACGTAGTTAAAGAACTCGCCGGAGACGATAAAGCCTACCGTTCGTTAACCCAAAGTTGGTTCAAGAACTCGCCACTGTTGGAAATCATTCAACAAGCACAAAAGCTTGGTTTTAAACTGATTATCACTACAGATCACGGTACGATAAACGTTAAGAATCCTTCGAAAGTGATTGGCGATAAAAATACATCGCTGAATTTGCGTTACAAAACGGGTAAGAGTTTAACGTATGAAGAAAAGGACGTTTTTGTGGTGAAAGATCCGAAATCTGTTGGTTTGCCTACGATTAACATGTCGAGTTCATACATTTTTGCAAAAAACGATTTGTTTTTAGCGTATGTGAACAACTTCAATCATTACGTGAGTTATTACCGGAATTCGTACCAGCACGGCGGAATTTCGCTTGAAGAAATGATTATTCCTTTTCTCGTTTTCAACCCAAAGAATTGATGGAATTGATTTTTGACTTAGACGATTTGCCTGTCGCGGCAAGCTTTATTCTGGCAAACGCCCAGCATCGAATTTTACTTTTTGAAGCCGAAATGGGTGTGGGAAAAACTACTTTGATTCGCGAAATGGTGTTTCAGTTGGGCGGTGGGCGTGTGGGCGGTAGTCCGACGTTTTCTATTGTGAATGAATACGAAATTGCCAACGGAGCTGCGGCCTATCATTTCG
>JAIXTU010000220.1 GCA_027483785.1 Flavobacterium sp. | reverse complement strand
TGGGCAACCCGGCGGCGACCGTTCTTCATCTAAAATTCGCGCCGCCGTCGGGCATTTCGCTGTAAGTTTGCGCACGGCGCGCTATAAAACTTACAAAGCACAGGCGCTTCTGTTAGTCGCACTGTGCTTTTCGTTTTGTTAGCCCGCCGTTTTGCAAAGCTTTTCGCTGCATTCCCTGTTGCGGAAATGCGTCACCAAAAAATCAATTACTTTTTTGCAACTTTGTATCATGAACACACTCTTTCTACTTCCATCGGCATTTTACGATCACAAAATCCAACCAGAAAATCAGTCGTATTTCTGTCCACATTGCGCGCTTATCGAAGGAATGCTAGCCTACTTTCCCGACTTACGAAATCTGTTAGATATTCGATATGTAGCTTATGAGCGTCCGCGTAGCGAAATTGTTGCACTTCTTGGCGAAGACCACCAAAACTGTCCGCTTTTAATTATTGATGAAAACACTGTCTTATCGCATAACTACGCCGATTTAAAAACGGCAAACGGCATTCGTTTTTTAAATTCGGGAACTGCCATCGCACAGTTTTTGGCAAAGCAATACGGTTTTTCGATGCCGCATCCGTAAACTTGGCAATCTAAAAACTTAGAATTTTGCGTTTACCGTCGATGCAAATTCTTCTTTAATAATACCGTATTTCCTCATTTTAGCCTCCAAAGTGGTTGGTTTCAGCGTCAATAAGGCGGCAGCGCCCGTTTCTCCGCGGACTTTACCTTTCGACTTGCTTAGTGCCGACCGAATGGCTTGAATTTCCTGCTCAATTTTAGCCGTTCGCAATTCGTGAATCGATACGTTTGGTTTCAAATTCGTTTCAGAATCTGCTGTAACCACCTTCTTAGCAGGAACTTCTTCGTGTTGTAGAGCACTTCTAAGTACTAAAACCTCATCTTTCGAAACAATAACAGCTTGTTCGATAATATTCTCCAATTCCCGCACATTTCCAGGCCACGAATAAGCAAGCATATCACGAATCGATTCTTGATGAATACCAATAATTTGTTTGTTGAGTTTCTTTCCGTATTTGCTGGCAAAAAACGACGCTAGTAGCGGAATATCAGCTTTACGATCGCGCAGCGCGGGCAAATGTATTGGAAACACGTGCAGACGGTAGTACAAATCGGCGCGAAAAGTTCCCTTTTTTACTTCGTCCAGTAAATCTCTGTTGGTGGCAGCGATAATTCGAATATCGCTTTTAATAGTTTCCTTCCCTCCTATTCGTTCGAACTCTTTTTCTTGTAAAACGCGCAACAATTTGGCCTGCAGTTCGAGCGGTAGTTCACCAATCTCGTCGAGAAAAATACTGCCTTCGTGTGCAAACTCAAACTTACCTACTTTTCGTTCAAAAGCGCCAGTGAAACTACCTTTTTCGTGACCAAACAACTCGCTTTCAATAAGTTGAGATGGTAGTGCTGCACAATTTATCTTAATGAGTGGCTTATCTTTTCGTGTTGAAATAAAGTGGATAGCGTTGGCAATGAGCTCCTTACCTGTGCCGGTTTCACCCGTAATAAGTACTGTGGTATCGGTGGGTCCAACTAATTCGATGTGCGAGAAAACTTCCTTAAGCGTTGTGGTTTGTCCGATTATGGTTTCGAATTGCGCCGAAACCTGCACTTCTTCTAACAAATACTTGTTTTCTTCTGCTAACTTTTGATTGAGTTTTTTAATTTCTTCTAACGCTAATGAACGATCAAAAACGATTTGTAGCGTGCTCTCAAACGAATTTAAAAGTTTAATGTGTTCAGACGAAAATGCTTGGTCATTACGAGCATAAAATGAAAAAATAACTTTGCCGTAGGTATCAAGAATTAGAGGAAAAATCAGATTTGCCTCAAACTTGAAATGTTTGCAAATGCGATCTTTGATTGGGTTGTTTCTATTGTTCTCCCAAAGTGCAGTTCCACTCAAAAAAAAGGCTTTTTCATAAGTACTCATGATTCGTCGTCGCGTGTCTAGAAATGCGTCCTGACTTAGTTGGGTAATCCCTAGGATATCTTCTTTAAATAGCTTTTCATAAGATTTTTTTCCAGTGCGATAAAAGGCATAAGTCGGACATTTGTTTTCGCTCATTTCAATATTTACCACCAACATATCGAACGGCACAAAATCTTGAAGGAGAACCGTTACTTGCTCCAACCGCTGATCCCAAGAGTTTTTCGATGATATGGCTTTTGCCAACAACAATTCCGCTTTCTTTTTGTTTTCTGAAAAGACAATATCTTCGGTGTTCATTAAATTCGACAAAGCAAGGACAAACAAATCGGTAACCGACTTAAAAAAAGCTTCCTGACTACTGTCGAACGTCGATTTTTTTGAGGATATGTAAAAAAATCCTTGAAAGTTCGGATTGATTTTGAAGTACGAAATCAGTGCAAACTTTAAATCTCGCTTGTGTATTTCCGGAAGTTCCTTTTGCAGAAAATCGCGATCTGGGAATTCGGCTTCCCATTCCAAAATACGAGTCGATTTGTCGCTTAATAATTGCTCAAAAAAAGGTGTTTCATTGGCTTTTTTGAATGCATGTGCAATGATGCGATCGTTTCTCCAAATAGCATCGGCCTCATCGGTACATACTTCAAGTAAATCGTAGTGAAAATCTTGCGAAAGCTCAAAAATAGGCATGCTTGCGTATTCAAACGAAAAGTACTTTTTCAAATTTCCGATGAAATACCGAACTAATTCCGCACGATTTTGAATGGCATTAAACGCCGAACTTATTTCGAGTAAGGTTTCCTTCTCCTTTTTAAGCTTACTGACGTTCAAAAATGCATTCTTATACAAGCATAATTCAATCATTGCTTTT
>JAIXTU010000404.1 GCA_027483785.1 Flavobacterium sp. | reverse complement strand
CTGGCTGCGTTAAATTGAGTAATTCTGCCGCCTTGGTAATGCTTCCCGTTTGTGTAACGCGCAAAAATACCTGCAGTTGGTGAATGGTATAATTCATAAAATATTTTAATGGTTACTATATCAAATATAAATAAAAATATATGAAAGGAAGCTGTCATCTTTGCAGCGAATTAAATTTATTCAGCATGAAAAGAATCACAATTGCAAAAGGGGACGGAATTGGTCCGGAAATTATGGACGCTACTTTGTCGATCATCAAGGCAGCTGGTGCCGAATTGGAGTACGATGAAATTGAAGTAGGTGAAAAAGTTTATCTATCGGGAAATACATCGGGAATTGCTTCGGAATCATGGGATATTATCCGACGTAACAAAGTGTTTTTGAAGGCGCCCATTACAACACCTCAAGGTGGTGGCTACAAGAGTTTGAACGTTACCACACGTAAATTTTTAGGTCTATACAGCAATGTGCGTCCGTGTACGTCTTTGCACCCATTTGTGGCTACCAAGCACCCTGAAATGGATATTGTGATTGTTCGTGAAAATGAAGAAGATTTATATGCAGGAATCGAGCACCAACAAACCGATGAAGTGGTTCAATGTTTGAAAATTATTTCTCGTCCGGGTTGTGAGAAAATTGTTCGTTACGCTTTTGAATATGCACGTGCTTACGGCAGAAAGAAAGTAACTTGCTTCACAAAAGACAATATTATGAAGCAAGCCGATGGTTTGTTTCACCAAGTTTTCGACGAAATTGCAGCCGAATATCCTGAAATCGAAAACGAACACTGGATTATCGATATCGGTGCTGCGAAAATGTCGGACACACCTGAAGTTTTCGACGTTATTGTGACGCTAAATTTATATGGCGACGTTCTTTCGGATATCGCAGCACAAATTGCAGGATCTGTTGGTTTAGCAGGCTCAGCAAATATTGGTGAAGAATGCGCTATGTTCGAAGCCATTCACGGTTCGGCGCCGCGTCGTGCTGGACAAAACCTAGCGAATCCGTCTGGACTTTTACAAGGTGCGGTGATGATGTTAACGCACATGGGAATGACTGACGTTGCTGAAAAAGTTCAAAACGCTTGGTTGAAAACAATTGAAGAAGGCGTTCATACGTACGATATTTTCAAAGAAGGAACCAGCAAAGTAAAAGTTGGAACTAAAGAATTTGCAGACGCTATTATCGCGAATTTAGGTCAAAAACCTTCTAAGTTAAAAGCGGTATCTTACAAAACAGACGCTACTTTGAATCTTCCGAAATACGAAAGAAAAGCACCAAAAGCTAAGAAATTAGTTGGCGTAGATGTTTTCTTACACTACCGCGGAACGAATCCAGACGAGCTAGGTGCAGCTGCTTCTAAAATTGGTTTTGAGTCAGTTTCGCTGTCGATGATTACCAACCGTGGAATCAAAGTATGGCCAGAAGGTTTCTCAGAAACTTTTTGTACCGATCACTGGCGTTGCCGATTCAAATCAGCGACAGGTGAATTGAGCAAACAAGATATCATTACCTTACTTTCGAACGCGGAAGCTCACGGATTAGACGTGATCAAAACTGAAAATCTGTATGAGTTCGACGGTAAAGCTGCCTTCTCTTTAGGTCAAGGTCAGTAATCGTAATTCCTTGCTAACCAACTTCAAACGCCTCAAATGAAGCAAAATGTAAAACTGGTTTTGGTTTTATTGTGGACAATCAGCGGATTGATTTACAATCTATTACAACCCAATTCCTGCTACGGAACCGCTTTTTTAGTGGTAGGAATACTACTCGCATTTATTGTCCTTTCTAATTTAGCTAAAACAGAGAATCGTGAATCTAACAATGCCAATGACTTCAATCAAATTAATTGACGGAACGTTTACGCCGGAAGAGGCGGAGAATGTGCTTTTGAAATTGCTAGATAGCAAGATCAAGTTTCACGCGCTCGAAAGTTTCAGTTTACAAATTCGAGGTGGCGAGGAAAACCAACACAGCAAACAACGTGTGGCCGAACTTGTTGACGCAACCGAATCGGTACGCGAGTTGGTAAAGCAAGCCAAAGAGCGCAATTTGAAATTCTCAATTCAATCGAATATTTCAATTGAATTGCTTTGATGGAACGCAGTAAATTTCTTTTGGGCGAAGGACGAACGGCATTATTTGCCACTAAGCACGGAAAGGAACTGTTGGTTCAATCATTATTTAACGATCAGTTAGGAATTCAGGTGCAAGTTGCGCCTGAATTCGATACTGACGTGTTTGGAACGTTTTCGGGAGAAGTTAACCGACGCGACTCCGCACTAGAAACCGTTCGCCGAAAGGCAAAAGCCGCGGCAGAAAAATACGGACACGATTTAATCTTAGCCAGCGAAGGATCTTTTGGCCCGCATCCCGAGATTTTTTTCGCTCATGCAAATGAAGAATATTTGCTGTTGGCTGACTATAAAAATAAGCGCGAATATATCGCCAAGCACCTAACTACCGACACAAATTTTTCTGGTGAACGTTTCACAAATCTAACTGATTTAGCTACCTTTCTACAAAAAGTTGGTTTCCCTGAAGCAAAAGTGATTTTGAAAAATCGCGAGGAAAATCCAGATGTTGTTAGTAAAGATCTCGCTTCTGAGGAAGAAGTAGCTACAGCTGCTCAAGATTTATTAAACCGCTTCGGTTCTTTCTATGTGGAAACCGATATGCGTGCCATGAATAATCCGTTGCGACGAAAAGCAATTGCAGAAACAGCACAGAAATTAGTTGAAAAAATCAAATCTTTGTGCCCGAATTGTGCAGCACCCGGTTTTGATTGGTATGATATTAAAACAGGTTTGCCCTGTGAGCTTTGCCAGCAGCCTACGAACAGCGTTTTAGTGTTGAAATACCGCTGCGAAGTGTGCCAATTCGAAAACGAGCAGCCTAGACCCGATGGAAAATCCTTTGAGTCGGCTATGTACTGTAACTATTGCAATCCGTAAGATGATTATCACCGAACTCGCACAAGCTGTAAATCGACTTAAAAATGGTTTAGTTGTTGCCATTCCCACAGAAACGGTCTACGGACTCGCAGCCGACAGCAGCAATGAAATTGCGGTACAACAGATTTTCTCTTATAAAAATAGGCCGCAAACCAACCCACTAATTTTGCATTTCCACAACAGTGAAGCAGCATTCGAGCAAGCCCGTTTCGTGCCAGAAGCTGCAAAAATATTGGCAACTCATTTTTGGCCCGGACCGTTGACTTTGGTTCTCCCAAAAAAGCCGCATATTTCAGATGTGATCACAGCTGCTCAGGATACGGTTGCTTTGCGAGTACCTGCACATCCCGTAACTCGCGAGCTTTTACTCAATTTTCCAAAAGGCTTAGTGGCACCTAGCGCCAATAAATACATGCAAACCAGTACTACGAATGCCACTGATGTTGCCAAGCAATTTGCCAATGACGACGTTTGGATTTTAGACGGTGGGCCATGCAGTCAAGGTTTGGAATCGACTATTGTTGCTTTTAAAGATAACGTGCCGGTTGTTTTGAGATACGGTGCGATTACCGTGCAACAAATCACAGAAGTTACAAAGCTCGAAGTCTTGCAGAACATTCCAATGCAAACCGTGGTTCCCGGCATGCACAAAAAGCATTACGCTCCAAAAGCGCAATTAATTGTAACCGAAAATCCGGTTCAAACTTTAAATGAATTAGCTGGTAAAACAGTTGGTTTTATTGGAATAAATCAGGAAGCAGTAAAATTGGCGACAGCTGCTTTTCTCTACAATAAAGATGATTTACAAGAACTAGCAACAAATTTATATCGACTTTTTCACCAATACGACGCACAAAATTTAGCGTGTATTGTAGTTGAAAAGCCAGAAAACATCGGACTCGGACAAACCATTAACGATCGCCTGAAAAGGGCGGCAACCAGCATATGAATTTAGATTTACTCTTAGAAAACCTCAAGAATCCGGCATTACTTTTTTTCCTTTTGGGAATTATAGCCGTTAAACTAAAGAGCGACCTCGAAATACCAAACAATTCGTCGAAGTTCATAAGCTTGTACCTTCTTTTTTCGATTGGTTTTAAAGGCGGTCAAGAATTGGCGCACAGCCATTTTACTTTCGAGATTATTTGGGCCGTTATTTTCGGTATTTTCATAGCTTCTTTAATTCCCATTTACAGCTTTTTTATCCTGAAACGCAAGTTCAATATTTACGATTCCGGGGCCATTGCCGCTGCTTATGGTTCGGTTTCGGCGGTAACATTTGTCACTGCTGCTACATTTCTAGAACTTCAGGATAAAACTTTTTCGGGTTATATGGTTGCCGTAATGGCTTTAATGGAAGCGCCCGCAATTATTATTGGTGTCGTTCTTATTCGCTTGTTTGCAAAGAATGGCGAAAAAACAGAAACCGGACTGCTTTCTCTTGTAAAACACTCTTTTACAAATGGTTCTGTATTGTTGATTTTAGGAAGTTTGGTAATCGGACTTTTAGCATCCGACCAGCAAGCTATGGGAATTAAACCTTTTACAACCGATTTGTTTAAAGGATTTCTCGCTATTTTCCTTCTAGATATGGGGATTACCAGTGGAAAGAAATTGAATGATTTTGTGAAAAGTGGTTGGTTTGCAGTAGCTTTTGCCGTTTTAATTCCTTTGGTTAATGGCTGTTTAGTCGCTGTGTTATCTTCTGTGGTAACTCAAGATGTAGGAAACCGATTCATCTTTGCCGTTTTGGCTGCCAGTGCTTCGTACATTGCCGTTCCAGCAGCTATGAAAATCGCTGTACCAAAGGCTAATCCCGGCTTATTCTTACCAATGGCGCTTGCAGTAACTTTCCCTGTGAATATTACTATTGGTATGCCGCTTTATTTGGCACTCGCTTCGCTTTAATTACTCATTAACAATAGCAGCCAGCACGATCTCGTAATGCGACCACGGGATAAAATGATCGGCATTTTCGATCGTTACAAAATCCACTTTTTGTGCAGCGGTAAGTGCTTTTTTCAGAAAATCGACATTGCTATAGGGAACCAATCGGTCTTTTGTTCCGTGAATGATGCGCACATTTCCAGTGATGTTTTTCAGTTTGGGTTTCAAATCGTATAAGTCTGCTTTCAACCAATATAACTCATCGTTTGAAGTACGCAACGCTTTAGGAACCAAATAACGAACGGGTTTAACCATAAGAACTTGTCGCCAACGCTCTGGTTTTTCGGCCGCAGGATCTACCGAACCCGCTAAAACATACAATTGTTTATAAAATTCAGGATAGGTGCCAGCTAAATCGCAAATTACGGGTCCGCCCATCGAATGCCCGACAAGTGCAACCGATTTTAGTCCTAATTTCTTAATCGCTTCGTGCAAAAGTTCCGTTTGTGTTTGAAGTGATTGCGCTTCTCCGAAATCGGAATATCCAAATCCAGGCCGGTCGATTGCCACCAAGTAGTATTTTTCTAAAAGTCGTTTTTCGACCATAAATGTTTTAAAAGCGTCCCAACTTCCAGGCGAGCCGTGGATGAAAACTAGGGCAGGTAAGGTCGAATCGCCGCTCGTGATCACATGAATTTGATGTTCGCGAATTGCTAACAGTTTTGATTGGTACGGAATTCCCGCTTTTTCAAAATGCTGTCGGGTTTCTTTCGCGCTACTTCGCATAGTCATGCAGCTTTGGCAGAAAACTAAATAGCTCACGCAGAGTGTAATCAGCCAAAATCGCTTCTTTTTTAGATAAGCTTTCAATCTGTATTTTTTCGGAAAATTAGATTGTTTTAGAATATGTTTATCATTTTTTTTTTTTTTTTTTAGTTATTTTGCGGCTATGAAGTTTAAAGTTGTTTCCGACTACGCGCCAAAAGGCGATCAACCCGCAGCTATTTCTGCTTTAGCGAGTGGAATTCACTCGGGTGAAAAGTTTCAAACATTATTAGGTGTTACCGGTTCTGGAAAAACCTTTACCGTTGCAAACGTCATTCAAGAAGTGCAAAGACCTACCTTGGTTCTAGCGCACAACAAAACGCTGGCAGCTCAACTTTATGCCGAGTTTAAAGAGTTCTTTCCGAACAATGCCGTAGAATATTTCGTTTCGTACTACGACTACTATCAGCCCGAAGCATTTATGCCCGTAACAGGCGTGTATATTGAAAAAGATTTGTCCATTAACGAAGAACTCGAGAAAATGCGAATGAGCACTACCGCTTCGCTGCTTTCCGGACGTCGCGATGTGCTGGTTGTGGCTTCCGTTTCGTGTTTGTACGGTATCGGAAACCCAATCGAATTCCAAAAAAATGTTATTCCACTGGAGCAAAACCAGCGTTTGGCCCGTACCAAACTGTTGCATGCGTTAGTACAAAGTTTATACGCTCGAACCGAAGCCGAGTTTAAACCCGGATCGTTTCGTATTAAAGGCGATACCGTGGAAGTATTTCCTAGTTACGCCGACGACGCTTTTCGTATTCATTTTTTTGGCGATGAAATTGAAGATATCGAACGTTTTGATCCGACTTCGGGTGTTCGCATCGAGAAATACGACCGACTCACCATTTATCCGGCCAATATGTTTGTGACTTCGCCCGATGTCTTGCAAAATGCCATTTGGGAAATTCAGCAAGATTTAGTGAAACAAGTCACTTTTTTTAATTCGATTGGTAAAAATCTCGAGGCTAAACGTTTAGAAGAACGCACAAATTTCGACTTGGAAATGATACGCGAACTCGGCTATTGCAGCGGAATCGAAAACTATTCGCGTTACCTCGACGGTCGATTGCCCGGAACGCGTCCGTTCTGCTTGTTAGATTACTTTCCGAAAGATTATTTGAT
>JAIXTU010000127.1 GCA_027483785.1 Flavobacterium sp. | reverse complement strand
ATTTACCGCTCAACAGCAGCGAACGACCCGGACTCGTGCACCGAATCGATAAAGATACCAGCGGACTTTTAGTTATCGCCAAAACCGAAACGGCTATGACGCATTTGGCCAAGCAATTCGAAGCCAAAACCAGCGAGCGCGAATACATCGCTTTGGTTTGGGGAATTGTTAAAGAAGACGAAGGCACCATAGTTGGTAATATTGCTCGTCATCCGCGCGATCGTATGCAAATGTCGGTTTACGCCGATCCTGAAATCGGAAAACCAGCCATTACACATTATAAAGTAATTGAACGTTTAACGTATGTAACCTTAGTGTCGTGTACACTCGAAACGGGTCGGACACACCAAATTCGGGTACACATGAAACATCTCGGACATACGCTGTTTAACGACGAACGTTACGGCGGAAATCTTATTTTAAAAGGCACGACCTTTACAAAATACAAGCAGTTTGTCGACAATTGTTTTAAAATCTTGCCGCGACAAGCACTGCACGCGAAAACCCTCGGTTTTGTGCACCCCACTACCGGCGAAATGATGCGTTTCGACACCGAGTTACCCGAAGATATGCGTTTGTGTATCGAAAAGTGGCGCGGATATGCCAAAAATCACATTGAAGTAGAAGAATAAAAAACAAATCCGACTCAAATAACAACCGTTATGGATTTCGATAAAGTAACCGAGCGATCCTCTAAATACTCCGACCTCGAAAAAAAGTCGGTTGCCGAACTTTTGCAGATTATTAATGCGGAAGATCAGTCGGTTCCAGCCGCTGTTGCCAAAGCACTTCCACAAATTGAAAAAGTGGTCGAACAAATCGTTACAAGCTTGAAAAACGGAGGTCGTTTGTTTTACATCGGTGCCGGTACTTCCGGCCGGCTCGGTATTGTTGATGCCAGCGAGTGTCCGCCAACGTTTGGTGTTCCGTTCGATTTAGTAAACGGCATCATTGCAGGCGGAGATCAAGCCATTCGCCGCGCCGTAGAAAATGCCGAAGACAGTACCACACAGGCTTGGATCGATTTACAGCAAGAAGGTGCTAAACCAGGAGATGTAGTGGTAGGAATTGCCGCTTCGGGAACCACACCTTATGTAATTGCTGGCTTGAGAACAGCCGCCGAAAACGCATTAATTACGGCTTGCATCACTTGTAATGCGGGAAGTCCGTTAGCACGTGAAGCCCAATTTCCGATCGAAGTAGTCGTTGGTCCAGAAGTCGTTACAGGAAGCTCGCGTATGAAAGCCGGGACTGCACAAAAGTTAGTACTCAACATGTTGTCGACAACGAGCATGATTCAACTCGGACGTGTACGCGGAAATAAAATGGTCGATATGCAATTGAGTAACGACAAACTCGTTGATCGCGGCACCAAAATGATCGTCGAAGAAACCGGTATTTCGTACGATGAAGCAAAAGACTTACTCCTAACCAAAGGCAGCGTGCGTAAAGCTGTCGATTATACCAAAGAAAATGGCAGTAAATAAAGAAATTCTGTACAAAGGAGTCGGGAAACTCTTGTGGTCGCTTCCGTGCTTGTTCGTAGGTCCAACAGTGATTCACTTTTCGTTCAAAAATCAACAACAACCGCTGTTTCCAGTTATTTTAGCTGTAGGTTGCATCATTTGTGTTGTTGGAATGTTTCTTATTTTTAAAGGGGTTATGACCATCGTTAAAAGTTTAGACTGATGCAAACACTCGACACCCTAAAAAAGCAATTTCTCTATTACAAAACACTGGGAGAAAAAGCAATGAACCAAATTCCCGAAACGGCTCTTTTCAGAGTACCAACGCCCGAATCGAACAGCATAGCAATCATCGTACAGCATTTGTCGGGAAATATGAAATCGCGATTTACCGATTTTCTCGAATCCGACGGAGAAAAACCGTGGCGAAACCGCGATGCCGAATTTGAATCGCAAATTACTTCGCCTTCCGAACTTTGGGATGCGTGGAATCAAGGCTGGGACGTATTTTTCAATACGTTAAACGCACTTTCAAGCGCCGACTTGCAACGCATTGTTTACATCAGAAACGAAGGGCATACCGTCGAAGAAGCCTTGCTGAGACAACTTGCACATTATCCGTATCACATCGGGCAAATCGTTTTCCTAGCAAAAATGCTTGTTCCCGATTCGTGGCAAACGCTTTCCATCGCTAAAAGCGCAAGTAAATCCTACAACGACGATAAGTTTGATCGCGAAAAAACCATCAAACATTTTACCGATTCCGAAATAGAAAAACACAAAAAGAATGAAAACTAATTGTATTGTACTCCTTCTTATTCTTTGCCTTATCAGCAGCTGTTACAACGCCGAACGAAATTGTGCCGACTTCAAAAACGGTAAATTTTCATTTACCTACGAAGAGAACGGAAAAAAACATACCACCGTTTTTGTGCGAAAAGACAGCATCGAAATTGAGACGTACAAAGGAAAAACCGATACCTCGTCGGTGCGCTGGGTGAACGATTGCGAGTACATCCTGCAAAAGAAGAATCCGAAAAATCGCCAAGAACAAAAAGGCGTTGTCATTCGTATTCTTTCAACTACCAAAAATTCCTATACCTTTGAATTCGGTCTCGTAGGTAGCCAAAACAAAAGTATCGGAACCGCTATTTTACTTGATAACTAAAACTAAATTTTGCTTTAATGATTCTAGAATTACTTTCGAATCCGGCCGCATGGATTGCCCTATTAACACTAACGTTTCTCGAAATCGTCCTCGGTATCGATAACATCATTTTCATCTCTATCACTACCGGAAAGTTACCTCCAGAACAACGTAAAAGAGCTACCAAAATCGGTATGTTTCTCGCCATGTTTATGCGTATCACCTTGTTGTTCGGAATCAGTTTTCTCATTGCCATGAAAGAGCCGTGGTTTACCATCGATTCCGAACACATCAGCATGAGTATCACCGGTCAAAGTATAATTTTATTGCTCGGCGGACTCTTCCTGCTGTATAAATCCACCAACGAAATTCGCGAAAAAGTAGATGAGAAAGGCGAGGAGGAAAAAGAGCTAAAAAAGTCGGCAGCTAAGTCGTTTGGGAATGTCATTTTTCAAATCATCATGATTGATATTGTGTTCTCGTTCGATTCAATTCTTACTGCTGTTGGTATGACAAACGGAGTTGAAGGCGCACTTTACATCATGGTAACGGCAGTAATTATCTCAGTTTTGGTAATGATGCAGTTCGCAGTGCCCGTCGGAACTTTCGTAAACAAACATCCGTCTATCCAAATTTTGGCCTTGTCGTTTTTAGTCCTCATCGGTTTCATGCTCGTTACCGAAGCTGCACACTTGGCCAACGCCGAGTTCTTCGGAAGCCACGTAACACCTATTCCTAAAGGATACTTGTATTTTGCCATCGCATTTTCACTGCTCGTCGAGGTGCTAAACATGAAGATGAACCGCAGTAAAAAATCGGTTAGCAAAGACGAAGAATAGTTATTTGGGCATTCCGGCGCAATACGGATGTTGAAGTACGTACAGCGCCGTCGGTCTTTTCGCTCAAACAAGCAACTTCAAAAACCGTGGCAGCCTGTCAAGCAATCGGCTTCTTTTAGTCGCCGCTCGCTTTTCGGGCTGCCATCGGTTTTTGCAGTCACTTGTAACCGCTGCAATACCTAATGCGGCATTCGTTCGCCCTGTAACGAGCAATCCCGAAATACGTTTCCAGTTACGTTACTTATTCTCGTTCTTCGCTACAAAACGGTTATCGAAATCAAACGGCAACTGGTGCACAGTGCGGCAACGCGTGGCAAAATCCGGATGTTTCGTGTCAATTAAGTAGTTGTATTCGTAAGGCACTACGGCCGATGGTACTTGCATAACCAAATCTTTTTTGGATTGATACCACCGACTCCCGAGCTTTTGTAAATCGGCGTAAGCATCCACATGGCGCCAATTATTGGGTAATTTTTTCAGATCTACACGCGCAAAATCGGCTACGTCTAAGGCAATTTCTAAAACAACGTACTTCCCTGCTAGCGGTTTCAACGATGTTCCTGCCAATAGTTCTAACGCGGCTAACGAAATATGCGAAGCACCGTATAAAACAAATTCATCTTGTCGGTTCCATCTGTTGGCACGCCCCGAAGCCTCTAAAGAGCCGGCGTACTTCTCTAAACGAATGTTGTAAACTGTAATCATTACGCATTTTCGCCAAAGGCAAGCGCTGTGAGTTTGTTATCGATAAGGCGAATGCCATTAACAGTATTCAAGAATTGTTGCGGCGCCACTCCGCCTAAGCTAATGTTAGGCGCAGCCAACCAAGACTCGAAGGTTTTTACATCTCCAAAAAGTTCTTCGCCGTGTTTGTAAAGTAAGAGTAACATCACGATTTGTTCTTTGGTGTTGGCTTTTAATTTTAAATCTCGATTTTTCCGATAGGTTCGAATGGTTTTTGGCGTAATGCTCAACCAGTAAGCAAGCGTTTCTTCAGTTAAGCTAACTAAATTGTATAAACGTTCCATGAAATTAAAATCGGGCAGGCGTGTTTGCATATAATTGTAAACGGCTGCCGGTTCATGTACTTCTAAACCACTGTCTTCCAAACGTTCTTCCATACCCAAAAGTACAATTTATTTTTTGGATTAGTACTTTTTTTCTCATTTTTTTTTCTTCCCCATCTTCTTAACTTTTTCATTACATCTTAACGTTACCAAATACAAAACAGGTGTATTCTTAAGCTTTTTTAAAATATCGCGCTAACTCCCGCCAATAATCGGCTCACATTAATTTTATGGGGAGAATGCTTAGTTTCGTATAAAAAAAGTTGTGGATTTTTCGATATTGAGTTCATTTTTACCATTTGGTTTATTGGCGCATTTTGATGTTGTAGATTT